>JAYSUZ010000033.1:0-10964 GCA_043718845.1 Cytophagales bacterium | reverse complement strand
GTTGCAGAACCTACGATATATACGGGATTGCCAACACCATAAGACGTAGCACGTGCCAATGGTTTACTTGTTTCTAAAATACCTGCAGAAAATGCATTTACGAGTGGATTTACATTATAACAATCGTCGAAATACATTTCGCCACCAACGGTAGGTACACCAAAAGCATTGCCATAATCGCCAATTCCTTTCACTACACCTTTCACCAACCATTTTGTTTTTTCTAAAGAAAGATTTCCAAAACGAAGCGAATTTAATTGTGCTATAGGTCTTGCGCCCATCGTAAATATATCTCTGTTAATCCCTCCCACACCAGTAGCAGCACCTTGATACGGCTCTAATGCCGAAGGATGGTTATGAGATTCTATTTTAAAACAACAAGCGAGTCCGTCGCCTATATCTACCAATCCAGCATTTTCCTCACCCGCTTTCGCAAGCATTCGAGGAGAGTCTTTAGGTAATTTTTTCAACCAAACAATTGAATTTTTATAAGAACAGTGTTCGGACCACATTACTGAAAATATAGACAACTCCGTAAAATTCGGAACCCGCCCTAAAATCGTTTTTATTTTTTCAAATTCTTCTTCTAGAAGTCCAAGTTTTTGAGCTGTCTCAAAAGTTGTTAAATCGTTTCCCACTTTCGTCATATTTAAATTAATAAAGGATATAATCAGTACTTTCATCGCTGAAAGTCATTTTAACTGCATTGTCACAAATAGTTCCATCGCCGTAGTCAACCGTACGATCGTAATAGGCAGACATACTATAATCAATACTACCCGCTACAGGATATCTTAATGTTCCAACGGCTCTGCAACTGTAATCAAGTTTTAGAGGAATAGCAATATTCGCTGTATACGTTTTATTGTCGGATGTAATACCGTCCATGTAACACCCTTCTGATAGAGGTGTTGTAATTAGATAACTATTATTTAGAAGAATTAAATCGTTGTTCCAAGGAGTCAATTCTCGTTTACACACGGCTCTCCATTGCACTGTTTTTTGTGTAGTATTCATATACAAACTAGCATATCCAGTACCTTGAACATCCGAAACCTGAATCTTAAATTTACTCGAATCTTCTTTCGTTACGATCATTTTGCCTTGGAGCACATTGGAGTCAAACGAATAATTATCAAACGTAATAGTCAATATAGAACCAGTTGTATTAAAATTAGCACCATTCAATTCAACTATTATTTTACCACTTCTTATTTTACCATCATAACTAGTACAGCTGGAATTAAAATTAATGGTATATACTATTTTATTGGTGCCCGTCACAACAGTATCAATATCCGTAATACAGCCTAGTGGCGCTCCTATAGTTGAAGTACGCGCATCACCATTATTCATCATACTATTTTCAGACAATTTTAATACATCGTCAAATGCGGCTTCAATAAGCGCATTTTCTTTTGCCATATTTTCCAGTTCGGTCGTAAAAGGATTGACGGTACTTTTTTTACAACTACTAAAAATAACAACTAAAATTAGTAGAAAAAAAACACTTGATAGTTTATTGAAATTCATTTTTTATTGAAATTTAATATCGTTTAGTACGGTTCGTTAGGGTATATACATAAGGGTTACAACTACTGAGTTCGATTTCACATCAAGCCTTTCCATTGCTTTCTGTGAAATCTTAATGATTACGTTAGCATCTGTAGTGCCTACCAACCGACCTATAACTCTTACAAAAATTTTCTGCCCATTACTATCGTTTATCACTTGTATAATAGTTCCGATGGGTGCTGTTTTGTGTAATGCTTGAAATTTTGGCGCCTCCGTTTTACTTTCCAATAATTCGGCACTACCTTTTTCTATTACTTTTTTAAAATCTCCTTTGGGTTGGGTCTGAATAGGAGCGGCAATAATGACCTCTTCCTTATCGCTGACTTTGGCTACGTCCTCGATCTTATCTTTTGGCTTTGCTACTACATTTTTAGATGCAGGAGTTATGGAGGAAGGAATCTCGATTTCCATACCTTCTTTCAATCCATCTATCAATTCTGGGTTCGCTTTTTTAATAGCATCTACCGATACCGAGTATTTTTTAGCTATCCCAAATAATGTTTCTTTGGGTTCTACTTTATGAATTTTACCTATTTTAGTTGGTTTTACCTCTTTGGCAGGAACTACACCAGGCAATGCTTGCACTTTCCCTTTATAAGGAATTCTAATAATTTGGCCAACCTTGACCCCGTCTCCCAACTCAATATTAGCCGCTTTAACATCCTCTATTTTTTGAGCATATTTTTTAGAAATAGAATATAAGGTTTCTTTTGCATCCACTTGATGAAGGACAAATGTTTTCCCATCTTTTTTCTCTATACCAATAGAATCGTGGATAGAAGCATCGATTTGTGTGGTTAAAAGTAAACTCACTACAGTCAACATTAATTTTGAATATCGAATAGTACGTAATTTCATCGTTCTAATTTTATAAAAACCTACCATTTCCTTTATTTGATCATTACTACAGTACCGTACAATTAATAATTATTGTTTCCCTGTTAACGCAGTAAACACATTTTCCAAACTTCGTTCTTCCTGCTTCATGCCTATAAGTGTCCATCCTTTTTCAGAAGCCAGTTTGAATAAATCGGCTCTTACATCTTTTTCTAAACTACAGATTACCTCGTAGTTTCCTTTTCCTAAATGCTTAACGTCTTGAACGGTGTCAAATTGCTTTATAGATTCAATATCTATCTCCGAGCTAAATTCCAATGTCAGTACTTGTCGACTTTGTTGAATTGTTTTAAGTTCCGAAATTCTATTATCGGCTACCAATTTTCCTTTATCTATGATGATAACTCTATCACAAAGTGCCTGAACCTCTTGCATGATGTGTGTAGAAAATATAACGGTCTTATCTTTACCCAAATTACGAATTACATTTCTAATTTCTACAAGTTGATTCGGATCTAAACCTGTAGTGGGTTCATCTAATATTAATACTTGAGGATCGTGGATCATGGCTTGTGCAAGCCCTACACGCTGTCTATAGCCTTTAGAAAGTGCGCCTATCTTTTTTTTATGTTCGAGTGTAAGCCCTACCGTTTCTATCATTTCCTTAACACGTGCTTCCAAATGTGCACCTTTCAATCCATGTACCGATCCTGAAAATTGAAGGTATTCTTTCACATACATGTCCAAATACAAAGGATTATGTTCGGGAAGGTACCCAACATTCCGCTTTACATCGATGGGTGCTTCTACCACATCATAGCCTGCCACTTTTACAGAACCAGAAGTAGGTGGAATAAAACACGTAGCAATTTTCATTGTGGTAGATTTTCCTGCCCCATTCGGACCCAAAAAACCCATGATTTCTCCTTTTTGGGCTACAAAAGAGATACCATCCACAGCATGCTGCTTCCCATATAGTTTAAAGAGATTTTCTACAATTACGGACACTATACACTTGTTTTAGTACTGCAAATGTAAAAAAAATAGAACAATAATCAGAGGCTAATTTCAGCTTTGTTTTCCACGCTGCTTTGAATGGCTATTCCAATGCAACGAATCACCAAAAAGGCTTATTAAGCACTGACTATCAATACTTCAACTATATTTATAGCATTATAACCATTCTTATAAAAATCTCTACAATCTGAATAAACGAGTGTGGCGTGAAGCCTTATGCCCTTAACAGCAAGCGCTCCCCATGTAAATTATTTTATTCCTCAGTTTTTAAATAGTCTACCATTAGTTTTGCGGCACGAGCCGAAGCGCCTTTCTCTCCCATGAGTTGCTTCATTTCACGGTAATCGTTTTTTACTTTTTGATGGTACGCTTTATCCAATAATTTTCGAAGTTCGTCCGAAACAATTTTAGTCGTAAATTCATATTGCAACAATTCTTTCACGATTTCCTTTCCTGCTATTAAATTGGGGAGCGAGAAAAATTCTACCTGCACCAAAGGCTTTCCAATAAAGTAGGTAATAGGATTCGTTTTATAACAAACAACCTGAGGCACTTCAAACAGCGCTGTTTCCAACGTAGCAGTACCAGAGGTAACCACCGCGGCTTCCGCATAAGAAAGTACATCGTAGGCTTGTTCGTATACAATAGAAATATTGGATGCTTTATAGGGCTCGTAATATTCTTTGGGGAGATTGGATACAGCTGCAATTACAAAATGATAGTCGGGGTATTCGTTGGTAAAACTTACCATCGTTTCCAGCATCACGGTGACCTCTTGTTTTCTACTCCCTGCCAAAATAGCTATGATTGGCTTATCTGGAATATTATTTTCAGTTCTGAAATTCGGATTCACACTATGCGCACCTACTGCGTCCTGCACTGGATTGCCTATATAATCGACTCTTGTATAGTCGAATTTTTTATAAAAATCTTTCTCAAAAGGCATGATTACAAACATCCTGTCTACGGTAGCTTTTATCTTCAATGCCCGCTTCTGATTCCATGCCCATATTTTGGGCGAGATATAATAATATATGCGAATATTATTTTCTTTGGCCCATTTGGCCATTCGCATATTAAACCCTCCGAAGTCGACTAGAATCAGTACATCGGGTTTGAATGCTAAAATATCTTCTTGTACTTCACGGAATATTCTGGAAATAGCGCGGAGGTTTACCAGCACTTCCCAAAGTCCCATAAACGCAATTTCTTTATAATGTCTAAAAAGTGAGGCTCCTGCTTCTTTCAAATATTCCCCTCCAGTACCTCGCAATATTGCATCCGTATCGTTTTTTTTCAACTCTTTTACAAGATTCGAAGCATGAAGGTCTCCAGAGCGTTCGCCACTGATAACATAGTAGTTCATTGATTCCTATTTTAATAGTAAGTACTGGTAAAGATGCATAAAAATATAATTTTAAATAAATGAAAGGCACAAAGATTTGAGTTTAATTTTATTTATACCTAATTTTCAATAAAATTATCTTAATCTTTCGTATCTCATTTGGTATTTTCAATAAAGTAAACCTGTTAACTAATTTATCAAGCGATGTCTTCCACTAAAATCAGTGCCGTCCTTATCACCTTAAATGCCGAATACCTGCTAGAGCAAGTATTAAAGCCTTTATCGGAATGTTGCGATGAAATAATCTTAGTAGATTCAGGAAGCGTTGACAATACTATTCAGATTGCTAAAAAATACAATTGTAAAACTTATTACAGAGCTTTTGATGGCTATGGAAATCAAAAAAGATATGCGGTGGGACTCGCTACCCATAACTGGGTATTGTCCATAGATGCAGACGAAATTATTACAACGGAGTTGAAAGAGGAGTTAGCTACTTTTTTTGAAAAGGAAACTATACCTTACAAAGGAATTTATATTCCAAGGACTTTAGTTTTCATGGAAAAAGTGTTCAATTTTGGAAATGAGCACAAACAAAAACAGCTACGATTATTCAATAAAAGTAGTGCCAATTTCAATACTGCTTCCTTGCATGAAAAGATCGAAATAGAAAACCAAAAGGTGGGCGATTGTTATACTTTAAGAAACCACATGCTTCATTATAGTTATAAAGACTTAAGTAATTATTTTGGAAAATTCAATCAATATTCTACGCTTGCGGCACGAAATAAAGCAAGCAAAAAAAATAGCGTATCGATACTAACTATACTCCTAATAGGGCCTTGGACGTTCATTCATCAGTACTTGATAAAATTAAATTTTCTAAATGGTTTTCAAGGATTTGTATGGTCGTTATTTTCCTCTTATTTCGCTGCCACAAAATACATCAAACTTTATGAACTAGTAAGAGGGAAAAATATGTAATTTTTTTTAAGACCACTAAAACCTATTCTTCCCCATAATACTCCACATAATTTCGTGGTGTTTCATACAATTTCAAACAATGTAGTTTCGCATTCGAAGCGATAGCCTTGATCTCTGGGTCTAATATTTTCCATACCTCCATGGTAATATTTTCTGTACTGGCCATTTTCCCCGACATAAAATCTACATCAAGGTTTAAATTTTTATGGTCTAACTTCTCTATTACTTTTTCTCGGATAAGTTTGCTGAGTTTTTTTAAATCTATCACAAATCCAGTATCGGGATCGGGTGTTCCTTTTACGGTTACTATCAATTCGAAATTATGTCCATGCCAATTGGCATTCGCACAAGGGCCAAATACCTCTATATTCTTCTCCTCACTCCAAGATGGATTGTAAAGTTTGTGTGCTGCGTTAAAATGTTCTTTTCTGGAAACGTAAATCATTCGGCGTCTTTTCTTATTCTAGTACAAATATCGTTACAAATTTGGGATTTTAATCATAAAAGTCGTAAAATAACCTATTCGTAAACAAGACTTTATAAGACTTAAAAGCGAAATCTATTTTTTCCCAACAAAAAAACAAAAAATGGAATACCCACAAACGACGTAATAATACCCACTGGCACGCCTGAAGGGAAAAATATAAGTCTTGAAAAAACGTCGCAAGAAAGTAGAAATAAACCACCCCAAAGGACGGTTACAATAACGTTGTACTTACCTGTGACACCATAAATAGAACGTACAAAATGAGGAATAATTAACCCCACAAAACCAATTGGCCCAGCTACTGATACGGCAATGCCTGTAGCCAATGTGGCAGCCAACAATACCATCCATCTCAACGTCTTTGTATTTACCCCAATATTCTCCGCCCGCTCCTCTCCTAGTAAAAGTATATTCAAGTGTTTTTGATAAAATGTAAACACGATCGTAAACACTACAACGACTGACGCTAATAAAGGCAGCTGTTCCCAACTCGCCAATTCAAAACCACCCAAGGCCCAGTAAATAATATTTTTCAGCCGACTATCGTCCTCCGACATAAATGTCACCAAACTTGTAGCCGAAACCATAAGTGCCGACAACGCCACACCAGTAAGTAGTAGTCGAGTAGGTTCTATACGTCCTTTTTGATACGCTACTAAAATAGCAATCAACGTGACGACCATGGCTCCTATAAAAGACAGCAAGGAGACGGTAAAAACACTCGCTGGAATAAAACCAGCATAGACAATACTGGCGCCTAGTCCTGCGCCAGAGGAAGTACCTAGAAAATAAGGATCTGCCAACGGATTATTAACCATTGCTTGCATTAAATAACCGCTCAACGCCAAGGCTCCTCCTGCCAATAAAGCGATTAATAAACGGGGCATTCGCAACTCAACTATTGCAAAATGGGCAGAATTAGTAGAATCATAGTCCGTAAAAGCAGACCAAATCGTAGCCCAATCGGTATCGAAACTGCCTATTTTAATGCCTATAAGCAAAAATAGAAAAATCAGACAAGCTATGACAACGAAGGATAGGGTGTATTTGAAATTCATATTAAGGGCAATATAATCAATCTCTTGCTATTTTATAAGGCGCTGAATTACTTTCACCGCCTCTAGTACTCTAGGTCCTGGACGAGAAAGGTAATCGTCGTTTACGGTATAGTAATGCTTATTTTTATAGGCATTCGTTCGTTTCAATTCTTTATGAAGTTCAAAAAAATCTTTCTCCAAAGCAATTGAAGCGCCTCCTATGATAATATCAGGATTTACGTTTAGAATGTATTCGGCAGAAACAATTGGGTATGGATTGTCGTAGATACTGTCTACAGCATTTATGCCTCCTGCCAACCTAAGAATATCGGAAGCATAGGTGTTTTTTCCAAAAACAAAATAACTTTCTTTAGAAATAAGCATCAATATTTTTTTTGGATTTACCGTATCCGACAACAATCTAATTTCGCTAAGTGCTGCTCGTAATGAATCGGCTATTTTTTTCCCAAAGTCTTTATGATTGGTAATCGTAGCCAATTTTTCCAACCCAATAAAAATATCGTCTACGTTGTCGTATTTCTGAAAATATACAGGAATGCCCATTTTCTCAATGGCAGCAGCTTGTGGCAAGGACAACATTCCATCTTTTGTAAGTACCAAATCGGGATTCAGAAAAATAATTTTCTCCAAGTCTGGTGGATAATTATTGACAATAGGTTTCAAAGAAACCTCCGAAGGGAAATTACAATAAGGTGTTCGGCCTACTATTTCGGAAGTATCACAAATTAGATAAAGCATTTCCGTAACCGAAGGTGCTAAAGAAAGAAAACGATGTGCGTCTTTTTTAATTTTCACTTGACGACCTAGGTCGTCTGTTAAAATAGAGTAGTCGTCTTTGTCTATTGGAGGATTGGGGGTGCAAGAAACTAAAAAAAAAGTTACTAACGTCGCTATTAAAAAACCCTTTAAACGATATTTTGTACTATATATCAATAGTAGATTTCTACTGAAAAAAATGAGTTCTACCATTCTTACACCGATTTAATTGTATATAAAGGTACTATTTTTTTAGTATATTTACACAATTAATACTTTATTCTAAAAACTATGATGGTAGTAACAGGTGCAGCCGGATTTATTGGGAGCTGCCTTATAAGCAAACTGAACGCTCATAATTTCAATTATATTATAGCGGTAGACGACTTTTCTAACGAAGAAAAAAACAAAAACCTTGAAGGAAAAAAGATTCAAGAAAAAGTACACCGTGACGTTTTTTTTGATTGGCTAGACAAAAACTACAAAGCAGTAGAATTTATCTACCACATTGGCGCACGCACGGATACTACTGAATTTGATAAAGAAATTTTTGACCGGTTAAATTTGAACTATACTAAAGACATTTGGAAAGCGTGTTGCAAGTACCAAATACCTCTAGTATACGCTTCATCGGCTGCTACATATGGACTTGGTGAGTTTGGCTACAACGATACCGAAGAAGTAATTCCAAAATTGAAACCACTTAATCCTTACGGAGATTCTAAAAACGACTTTGATATTTGGGCGTTACAACAAGAAGAAAAGCCATTCTTTTGGGCAGGCTTGAAATTTTTTAACGTATACGGTCCCAATGAATACCACAAAAGCAGAATGGCTTCGGTGATTTTTCATTCGTACAATCAGATTATGAAAACAGAAAAAATGAAACTTTTCCGTTCCCATAACCCCAACTATAAAGACGGCGAGCAACTTCGGGATTTTGTTTATGTAAAAGACGTGGTAGAAGTAATTTATTTCTTAACGCACCACAGAAAAAATTCGGGAATCTATAACTTAGGAAGTGGAAAAGCCCGCACTTTTCTTGACCTTACCAAAAATACGTTCAAAGCCCTAGGTAAACCCGAAAATATCGACTTTATGGATACGCCTATTGATATCAGAGATAAGTATCAATACTTTACAGAGGCGAATATGGCAAAACTTAAAGGTATAGGCTACGACAAGCCTTTTGCTACATTGGAAGAAGGCGTAGAAGATTATGTTAAAAATTATTTGAATGGAGGGGTATATTATTAGTTTAATTTTACACCCATTGGGAAAAGGGTTGCGAACCTTGCGTTTAAGTTTTTTGATAGTAATTTAACGCAAGGTTCGCCAAGATTCCGCAAATTGAAATAATTATTGTTATTTTATGGAATAATCAAGCTAAATATTTATATTTCATTCTGAATATTAATGTTGCACTATTCTCGTTATTCAATGTAATCTTTATTTAGTTAATGAAAAAAATAGCGTACTTCTTTTCTTTTATCCCTTTTCAACTCAACTTTTTTGTTTTGCTATTTATAGCAACAGGGACGTTTGTATTGGTGCAAGCGGAATACATGGCAACCGTCGAAAAAACCTACTTTATTCTTCTATTAAAAGCATTAGCCTTATTCACTCTTGTATTTTCAGTCCTGATTATAGGCATTGCATTTCTTATTACCTTATTGAGTTGGGGGTATTTTTGGGTCTATAAAAGAACGCAAAAAGAATCTCCGATACAAGCCAGTATTGGCGAAGGCGAAAAAGCACAAGCCGGTTATGTAGCCCTTGGATTAAAAGCCAAAGGCATTATCAAACCTTTATTGGGGCATGTAAAAGGAAGAATAGTATTTTCTGACAGCGCCATTTCTCCCGCTTTAGCATTGGATCAACCTGTTTTTGGCAAAGGGGCGATAGTTCGCAGTGCCCTTATCGCTGGAAGACCCGTTTGGATTCCTGATATTAAAGAACATGAAGTAAAAAAAGTAGTCGTTTATTTTGAAGACATGTTCCGCTTGTTTTCATTTCCATTCGTATTAACAAACATTCAAAAACTACTCACTATTCCAGCAGAGAGTGCCGAAATAAACGTAAGTGTAAATCCCGACAAGACCGTAGATCAAGATCAACGAACAGAAACTCCAAAGAGAATTCAAGGGGAATTATTCAATTACAAACATTTTGAATCGGGCGACGATATCCGTAGGATTGTTTGGAAGATTTATGCTAAAAATAAAGAATTGGTAGTGAAAATTCCTGAAACAATGGATCCTTATGCCTCGCATATTTATTTTCATCCGAGTTTCTACAGCGCTCCTATGACTTCCGCAGAATTAAAAAATGCGATGTTGAATTATTACAAAGTAAAAATACGTCAACTCTACGAAGCACTTGGACGTACCGAATTTACTGTAAAATACCTACCCGATCAAGAATTAACTACTCCTGATACCAACGAAGATGAAAATCCTGCTTGGTTGTATCAACTTAGTACTTCTGTATGGCAGTCAGAAAAAGAAGCCCTCGATTATATGACCGCTAAAAAAGAAGGTATCTACTGTATTTCTTCTTTAATTCCAGCAGCAGAAGTAGAAGAACTGTTGACCAACAAATCACCGGACACATTGGTATTCTTCGTTAAAGTATCTACGATGTGGGAAAATCGTAGCGCATTTAATCTACTTTCTTTACTTATGAAAACAGACGAACATCCTTTGGATCGTTTAAAGAGAAAATGGTTATTTTCTTCTGGCAGAAAAAAAATAATAACCAACGAGAAACAGATTGAGAAGTACTTGGAAGACCAACTGTTTAAAAATATACTACTATGAGCGAGACCGCAAAAAACCGTGTATTCAGGCTAGGTCTGTACCTTATCTTTTTACTATTGCCTACAGCAGTACTTGTAATTCCTGCG
>JAYSUZ010000320.1:0-6333 GCA_043718845.1 Cytophagales bacterium | reverse complement strand
GTATACGTAATGAATCCTGTGATAGCAGAACATATAGCGTTGACAGCTATTCCAGCCAATAACATCGTAGCTACAATTGTTTTTCCTCCTGATTTTGAAAATTGGTAAATCAATAAAGTTGTCACACAAGCACCTGCAAAAGTGACGATATTTAAAGTATAAAAACTAGAAATAGCCGATGCATAATTGATTGATTGTCCTGATAGAAATACAATACACAATACTGCAAACATAGCCGCTCCAGAAGTAATACCCATAAGCCCTGGATCGGCTAATGGGTTTCTGAAAAGTCCTTGCATCGAAAGTCCTGAAATGGCCAATCCAGCGCCTATCAATACCGCCATGACGACTCTAGGTAGTCGGATGAAAAGTAAAACATTGGCAGCAGTACTGTCGACAGCCAACTCACTCATCAATCCTACTTTGGCCAGTAAAATTCTTAATATAAGTAGTGGCTCAATATACAATGCACCGATACCAGCACTTAGTAGTACAGCTAGCACAAGAAATATCGTTAAGAGAGAATAGATAAAATACTGTTTAGTTTCCATTAATTAGTAATTGAGTTTAGTTGCTAATGTTGCTACAGCATCTCCTACTCTTGGGCCAAAAGAGGTGAGATAAAGTCCATCCATCTCGATTACCTTTTTATTTTTTCCAGCGTTGGTTTGTGCTACACCTTGTATTTTTAATAAACCGTCTATTCCAGCTAAACTTTCTAATCCGCTGTCGAACAATAAAATTACATCTGGATTGGCTGCTACCAAAGCTTCGGCCGTAAATGGTTTGTAATCGTCAAAACCTATTACTGCATTTTTTCCGCCAGCAAGTTCTATCATTTTTTCTACCGATGTTTTACCTCCCGCTACCATCATAGTTCCAGTACCTCTAGCGTATATAAACAATACTTTTTTAGGAGTTTTCAACTTGGGTGCTTTTAGTAAATCAGCGTTTATTTTTTTAATAATAACTTGGGCTTCGGTCGTTTTTCCAAAATAAGAAGCAATACCATTTATAGTATTCTTGGCGGCTTGTATACTGTATTCTTCCTTGAATAATACTACTTTTATACCAGCGGTTTCCAATTGCTGTTTTAGTTCAGGTTTCAAGTCTTTATCGAGTCCTATCACCATTGTAGGATTTAGTGAAACGATACCTTCTGCGCTTAAATTTCTCTTATGACCTACTTTGGGAAGTTTTAGTATGCTTTCGGGGTATGTACTTGTGATATCTACACCTATTATTTTTTTTTCTAATCCAAGTGCACACAGCACTTCAGTAGTTGTGCCATTTATAGATACAATTTTTTCTTCTGAGGTGTCTGTTTTTTTTTTCGTACTATAGGCACAGAGGAATATGTTTAGAAGGCCTATTGCCAGTAGCATTACTATTTTTTTATTTTTAAGTGGATACATAATTAGTTTTGATTTAGAATTAAATTATTTATTTCCAATATAAGATTTGCTTGTTGCAGCATTTCATAGAGTAATCCAAGGTCTTTAAAACTAAAAACCATTCGTATATTAGTAGAGGCAGTAGGGAACGAGATGTTTCGTTGGTCTGGAAATCCAGTGGATTTATTTTCATTCAGTTTATCGATAGTTTGATATCTGAAATTTTGAAATTCGTCGAGACTTAAATTGAGAATGATATTTCCGAAGGCCAGTTGAATTTTGTGACAATAAACGCATTTTATTACATAGCCATCTTTGGAGTAATAAAGGGTAAGGTAAGAGCAGTCGTTCATTTTAGTAAGGTAAGGTTTAGTAGTATGTTTTTTATTCTACGATTATTTTTTTTGTCTCGTTCAATTCAGTTCCTTCAAGACTCACTATATATAGTCCTTTGGAAAGCGACAGATTCCCCAATTGTATCGCATTTTGACTGTCGTTGATATTTTTTTCTAGTAGTATTAATCCTTTTGCATTCATAATTTTTATTTTCTGAACGGCTAAGTGTGAAGCCCATGAAATGTTCAGGTCACTTCCTGAAAATGGTACAGGGAAAATAGTTATAAATGATTCTGATAAATTCGTGCGAACCAACGCTGTAGTGCTTGTCGCAATAGTTGCTGTTAGTGCTGTACTTCCATTGGGGACATACTCATAGCTGAATGTATAATATCGAGCAGGCTCACTTCCTAGTATTGAAGTAGGAGCATCTTTGTAATAACTTTCGATTTGTATTTTTACATAGCGTCCATTAGAAAGCTTCAGTACGATTGTTCTTCCTGTCAAAGGGGTAATGATGTTTGTACTACTATTGTAATTGTACCAGCCGTTTCCACTTCCTGTAACGATTGCTTTAGTACTTGCATTGTCGCTGCGCCAATCGGTAGAAGGAGCTACGAGTACATTGTTAAAATCAACTAATACTACCTGAGCCGAATCCATATCCGGGCCGCTTATTCCGCTGTTCACCAAAATAGTAGTGCCTTTGAAGGCAATGTCCCATTTGGTAGAATTGGAGTCTGTAGTAGCTAAGGTGTCGGCAGAAGCAAGATTGAAAAATTGGTAATGATTTCCTGAGAGGTTAGCATATAAATTTGATAATTTTGTAATTCTATTGCTTAAATCAGAAGTAGAGGCTACCAAATAGCGAAAGGTGTAATATTTTCCTACACCAGCATAAGGACCACCAGTAGTGGGGATACTGAGTGGAGCACCTTGATAATAATTAAGAATTTCAAGTTTTACATAGTTGCCATTGGAAAGTTTTACTACCACTATCCTGTCGGTAAAAGCTGTAATAGAATGCGGACCGCCATCTGCTGGTATATAATTATAATTGTACCAACCGTTTCCACTTCCTGTGGGAATTGCTTTGGAAGTACCGTCGGTATTATAGCCACTGGAAGGTGCAGTAGATAAAGTATTGAAGGTTGACGAAGTCAGGACTTGTCCCGTTACATTGGAAGGGCCACTAGTGCCTCCGTTTAGGAGTATTGTTGTGCCTTTGAATGCTATGTTCCAATTAGCGGTAGCCGAATCGGATAAGGGTATTTCTTTTCCTGTTTCGAAATTAAAGAAGGTATAATGTCCTGCTACACCCAGTGCGGGTAAATTGAAAATTGTTTTTGGTCCTATAGCCGTAAAGCTTTGCGCCCAAGTACAAAGGCTGGCTAATAATAGAATACTTGTGGTGTATATTTTTTTCATCTTTTGTATAGTTTAGTTATGGATTATTGTTTTAGTATAATTGTTTGCTTCCATTATCTTGGTAGGCGTATCGAAAGGTATAATACCTAGCTATATCCGCAGAAGAAGGATTTGTAGGAAGGTCTTTGTAATAACTGATGATTTCTACTTTTGCATATTTCCCTTGAGCGGTCTTTATTACGAGTACACGCCCAGGAATGGCAGAGATGACGTGTGTAGTAGAATTGTAATTATACCATCCGTTTCCACTTCCTGTAGGGATAGCATTTGGAGGAAGACTTTTGTTGTTGTCTTGTTTGTATTCTTCTGTAGGCGCTTCTAGCAAATCGCTAAAGATGCCTGTATATACCTGTGCAGCGCCTATTCCAGAGCCACTCGTACCTCCGTTTATAATTAGTGTGGTAGCGTTAAACGCAATATCCCAATTGATAGTAGTAGAATCAGAAAAGGGAATAATAGTATTGTTTTTAAAACTAAAAAACGTGTAGTGCCCTGTTCCTGTGCCATCCGTAGGGTTGGCAGGCAGGTTTTTTACGGTATTCACGGTTAGTGTAGTTGTGTTGTTCTCAATAGGTTTTGGCGTGTCTTTTTTATCGCAAGAAGTTAGACCTATTGCGGCGAGGATACTCCACCCCATAATTATTTTTATAGAAATTATTTTTCTCATTGTTACTTGTGTTGTCATTTGGTTGATTTTTTAGATAATTCTATATTGACGCTCATATAGTACACCCTTCCAGGAATAGAGGTAATGTATGTTGGATTTATATAATTAAAGAGGTTGTCGATACCAGTTTGTAAGTTTACTTTTTTGTGTATTTTTTTAGAAATAGAAAGATTCCATAAAGCGTAGCCTTTCACGTATTCGGAATTGTCGTCGAGAATATTATTTCCATTCGTATCTCCGTAACCGTATGTTCCTCTATATATGCAACGTAGGCTGAGACCTAATCCATTTTTGGGATTCATATAAAATAACCTCCAGTTTGCCATGTGTTTGGAACGGTTAAAAAGTCCACCGTAATTTTCTTTTGTAAGTACCGTAGTCTCTAGTGTTATAGGGTCTCTTGTGAAATATTTTCCATCTTCTATGTCGGCGATTACTTGTCTATTTTTTGCCTCCAAGTATTGATAGCCCATAGAAAAGGATAAATGTTTGATTAGTTTTATACTAATATCCGTTTCCATTCCTCTTGTGTAGATTCGTGCCTGATTGAAATAGGTATATACGGACTGGCCATTTGTTTTAATGGCGACCGAAGCCGTTTCAATCAGGTCTTTACTGTCGTTGTAGAAAAAATTCATAGTCCATTGGACGTACTTGTGCGGCGAGGCTACAAAGCCAATATTGTAAGCGGTCGAATATTCAGCTTTGATTGGTTGGAGTGCATTTATATCCATTAATACCTGACTCAGTTGTCCTTTTTGTTCTAACGAGAAAAGTTGTTGTTTTACTTCTTCTGAGCCAAATACACTATAACCAGCTACTGGATTTGTAAAATTTAAATAAAGTTGTCGAAAGTCAGGAGCTTTGAAACCCTTTCCAGCAGAAGCTTTCAGCGCTAGCCATTTTGTAGCTTTGAATAAGGTTGAAATTTTTGGACTGATTCGGTGGCCGTAGACACTGTGCTTGTCTATTCTTGCTCCTGTTACAATACTTAGTTTTTTAAATAATGTACAATCATGCTGTACATAGCTATAGATAGTGTGAAATTGCTTTCCTTCTGTATATCGTGTAGAATTAACAGACTCAAAAGTACTGCCGATTCCAATAGTTGTCTGCTGGTTTGCGGACCAACGATAATCCAGTTGAGTTTCTGGACGGTTAAAGGTTTGATTGAAAAAACTTTTGTCGTACAGATTTCCATTTGTAAGATTGATCATCTCCGAGGTGCTGTAATATTGGGTAGTATAGTAGCGTATAGCTTGTCTTAGTCTAGCAGTATAGCGTAGTGTCATTACAGGATTCAAATTCCAGTCGTACTGATTTCCTTTTTGATTGATGTTGTAGTGAATGTTGTTTTCTGTAAAATTTGTGTACCCTTGACTAGACTCGTTGAAATAACGGGCGTTTAAGACCAGTTCAACGTTGGCTGAAAAAGTATAATTCATCCTACTCTGTATGGTGTAATTTTGAAATGGAGGAA
This sequence comes from Cytophagales bacterium, assembly GCA_043718845.1. Taxonomy (GTDB): domain Bacteria; phylum Bacteroidota; class Bacteroidia; order Cytophagales; family Cytophagaceae; genus JANYCO01. The sequence continues at coordinate 1,028 of JAYSUZ010000320.1, read as the reverse complement.
CTGTTTTTTCTTTGGATTCAGGCATTAAATCATACCCTTTCGATTGATAACGATTGCCAAATACATAAACGCCTATTCTGTTTTTTCTATAGGAAACATCACTTGTTAAATCCATTACCTGATAACCTTTATTGCCAATACTGTAGCGAGGTTTCAGTTGAGCACGTAAACCATCTTTGGGTTTTTCTGTAATAATATTGATGATGCCAGCCAATGCTTCGCTGCCATAAAGACTGGAAGAGGGGCCTTTTACGATTTCTATTTTTTTTATATTTCCAACGGCTATTCTTGTGAGGTCTAATGTTCCAGCGGTACGCCCTATCATAGGCTCTCCGTTGAGTAAAATCATCGTATAGTCAGGACTAAAGCCTTGCATCTGGATTCCGGTACCATGATCGTTTACAACGGCCAAGCCTGTTTGCTCTTGTAGTACTTCATTCAAGCGAAGTGCTCCCATTTGAGTTATTTGAGCACCTGAAATAACCGTTATTGGAGTTGCTACAGTTGCGATGTCTTTTTCTGTGCGGGTAGCGGTGATGACGACTTCTTCAATTTCTTTTATAGGAAGGCTAATAAGCACACTATCGTCCAAGACTTGATCACTCAATGCTCTTTTTTGAGCTTGAAGGGAGTGGGATACTCCGAAGATAAATAATATGTATAGTATAACCCTCTTCATTTATTTAGACTGATTCTAAACAATGCAAAAGTAGAAGGGAATCCTTTAGGATGCAATACGCCAAATTAGGTGATTATTAGTACCTTAATATTGGTATAAGGGTACTCTATTTTGTGTAGGAGAAAGTTACCGTTGTACTATTTTATTGTCCAAAGCCCATACAATAAGGTCAATAGATTTTTTTACACCTGCTTTTTTCATGATGTTTTTACGATGCGTAGCCACTGTTTTTTCACTGATAAAAAGAATTTCAGCAATCTGTTCATTAGAGCGTCCTTTGCAGATATAACGGAGTACTTCCATTTCTCTGTCTGAAAAATTAATACTAGAAGATGCTCCTGATAAATAG
>JAYSUZ010000319.1:0-2905 GCA_043718845.1 Cytophagales bacterium | reverse complement strand
GAAAAGCCCACTTCGTGTAATTTATTGATCAACTCGCCTTCTATATTTGACTGGTAATAGTCTAACCCAGCTTGAGGATAGCGCGTCTGAAGATCGTTAAAGTATTCTTCAAACGTCTGACTACCATATATACTAGGTTCTCTTACGCCTAGCAAATTCAAATTTGGCCCATTTATAATTATTATTTTCATTTTAACTATTTGATTTTTTACGAACAACTAACGATTAATACTTATTTCCCGATTTAATTTTAATTATTTTTACTTCTGATGAACTGGGATATCTTAATAAAGCAATTTAAAAACTACTTACAATTGGAGCGTTCATTATCAAGCAACTCTGTAGAAGCTTATGTGCATGACATCGTAAAGCTAAGACAGTTTTTAGAAATATCCAATGCTTCAAGCACTCCACAGAAAGTAACTCAAAAAGAAATTCAGGAATTTATAGAGTTTATAAACGAACTTGGCCTTGCACCGCACTCTCAAGCACGCATTCTTTCGGGTATAAAAGCCTTTTTTAAATTTCTGCTTCTAGAAGATGAAATTATACACGACCCCTCTTCGCTTCTTGAAGGCCCTAAACTTGGTAGAAAACTTCCCGACACGTTAAACTTTCAAGAAATAGAACAATTGCTCGGTGCCATAAATGTTTCCACCCCAGAAGGTGCGCGCAACCGATCTATACTTGAAACCCTATACAGCAGCGGTCTAAGAGTTACAGAGCTTGTTGAATTACGAATTAGCAACGTTTTTTTTGACGATGGATTTCTTAAAATAGTGGGAAAAGGAAATAAAGAGCGCTTTGTTCCTATAGGTACCGATGCTATCAAATACATGAAAATTTACCTTCATGAAATCCGCAACCAACTCACTATTCAAAAGGGATTTGAAAACTATGTTTACCTAAACCGTAGAGGAAAAAAACTTACTAGAGTAATGATTTTTACCGTTATAAAGGAATTAGCAAAAAATATAGGACTCCAAAAAAGTATTAGTCCACATACTTTTAGGCACTCGTTTGCAACACATTTAATAGAAGGTGGTGCAGACCTCCGAGCAATACAGGAAATGCTTGGGCATTCCTCTATTACGACTACCGAAATTTACACCCATTTAGACCGCGATTATTTAAAAGAGGTGATTAAATCCTTTCATCCACGGTCCTAGTAATTTGCTTCACAACCTTTGTGTCTTTACAGTATGCACTAAAATCCTTCGCAAGACTACGATTTTGTATGCCATCTATTTGTTTTAAACTCAATTTTAATTAATTTTGTATGTAAGTCTATACACTACTAAGTTTATAGACTTTATAAAATCTATATAGAATAATTTAGTACACACAGAAAAGGAATCGAGGATGAGCACTCTAACGAATCAAACAGCACTTGAATTTGACGAATTATTGGATAAAATAAATCCAGCGTCTAAAGAGGATATAAAAGAATTAGAATCTAAAATAAAATCGTTTAGAAATCTTGAAATAGCAGACGAAAAATTTCGCGGATTCCGTTTGGCACGTGGCGTATATGGCCAACGTCAGGAAGGCGTACAGATGATTCGGATAAAACTCCCTTATGGAAAAATATCTCCGACCCAACTCATTCGTATCGCCGATATTTCTGACCGATATGCTTCTCACAACCTTCACCTTACTACGCGTCAGGACATTCAAATACACTTTGTAAAACTTGAAAATACGCCTAAGGTTTGGGCAGAGTTGGAAGATGTAAACGTCACTTTGCGTGAAGCATGTGGAAATACGGTACGTAACGTGACAGGCTCTGCACTAGCAGGAATAGACCCAAACGAACCGTTTGATGTTTCGCCTTACGCACACGAACATTTCCAATATTTTCTGCGCAATCCTATTTGCCAAGAAATGGGTCGTAAATTTAAGATTTCATTTTCATCAAGTGCTCAAGACGACTCTGCGTATGGTTTCATGCACGATTTAGGATTTATTCCTAAAATCGAAAACGGCAAAAGAGGCTTTAAAGTATTAATAGCAGGTGGTCTAGGGGCACAGCCATTCCTAGCACATACCGCATTTGAGTTTCTGGAAGAGACACAAATCATTCCTTTCACTGAGGCGGTGATTAGAGTATTCGATAGAAACGGCGAACGCTCTAAACGTCATAAAGCAAGATTGAAATATTTGGTGCATGATTTAGGTCTTGAACCTTTTATGAAACTGGTCGAAAAAGAACAAAATGCCTTAAAATGCAAAACGTTTACCTACGATCATTCTATAAATACGGAAGTAATTCCGGCCGCAAAAACAACCTTTGTTATTCAAGAACCGGTAGCTAAAACCAAGTTTGATAATTGGGTAAAAACAAATGTTTTTGAACAAAAACAAAAAGGGTTCTTTGGTGTCTATATCAAACAGCACTTGGGAGATATGAATTCTGATATAGCCAGACAATTTGCTCCGATTGTATCAAAATATGCTTCTGATGATATCCGCATTACGGTAAATCAAGGATGGTTGTTAAAGTATGTAAATAAAGAAGAACTTCCTGCTTTATTCAACGAACTTAATACCATTGGCCTTGCAGAACCAGGGTTCGACAGTACTGCCGATATTACAGCTTGTCCTGGTACGGATACCTGTAACTTAGGTATTTCTAGTAGCACCGGTCTATCCGCTGCATTAGAAACTATGTTGTTGGAAGAATTTCCTGACATTATTTTCAATAAAAATATTAAAATAAAAATATCTGGCTGTATGAATGCTTGCGGGCAACATACGATTGGAAACATAGGTTTTCATGGTATGTCCATTAAAAATGGCAACTACGTCCTTCCTGCAATGCAAGTAATGCTTGGCGGTGGCGTAGAACCAGATGGCACAGGCTCGCTAGCCGATAAAGTAGTGAAAATACCAAGCAAACGCTGTA
>JAYSUZ010000318.1:0-16210 GCA_043718845.1 Cytophagales bacterium | reverse complement strand
AATTTTTTTCTATGCTCTTTTGGATAAAGTTTTTCTAACGTATTATTTCCGGAAAGTAAAATTTTATATTTTTTAACTGGAGTATCTGAAAATGCTATACCCAGCACCCAAGCCATAGCAATAGGAAATGCAAAAGACCAAAACAAAGCACCAGGCTCTCTAAAGAAACTTTTAAAATTCATGACGACGAGTTGAATCAACGTGTTATTTTTCATGGAGCCTCCTTCCTGTCATGGAGATGAACAAATCATCTAGGGTTATTTTTCGGCATTCAAGTTCCGAAATAGTAATATTCTGTGCTGTTAAGAATTGAATAAACAAAGGAAGTGTGTGTGCAATATTATGTACTGTCATTTTGCCACTTTTTAATGGGATGTTCCAGTCGATATCGTTTATGCCGGTAATTAAATTTTTTGGATCTTCGGATAGTGGTTTAGATAAATTGAATTCGATAACTTCTCCTTCACTATAGTTTCGTATTAGCTCCTCAATGGTACCTTGAGCGATAAAGTCTCCATGATCCATGATGACAATTCGATCACAAAGAAATTCGGCCTCTTCCATATAGTGTGTCGTTAGGATCATAGAAGTGTTTTCCTCCCGCTTTAGATTTTCTAGAATCGTCCATATTTCTCTCCTTGCTGTTGGGTCGAGGCCTGTGGTAGGTTCGTCTAGTAAGAGTACTTTAGGTTTGTGGAGGAGCGCAATGCCTAACGCTAATCGTTGGCGTTGCCCGCCAGATAACGTTACGGTATAACTGTTTTTTTTGGATTGTAAATTAACGAGCGCCATTACCGCGTCTACCCTAGCGTTATTTAGCTTGTAAAAGGAGGCAAAGAGCTCAAGGGTTTCCTTTACGGAAAGTTTATCAATGAATTTAGTTTCTTGAAATGAAATGCCAATTATAGTATGTAATTCTGTTTCGTTTTTTTTCCAAGATTTTCCCATTATAAGGATTTCCCCTTTATCTGGTTTTTGAATACCTTCTATTATTTCAATCAAAGTGGTTTTTCCTGCTCCATTTGGACCAAGTAAACCCACAAATTCGCCTTCGCCAATAGTTAGGTTTATGCCATTTACGGCTTTATTGCCTTTGAAGCTCTTATGAACGTCTCTAATATCGATTAAGAAATTTTTCAATTCAATTTATTTTTTCAGTTCAGGTGTAAAATAAAGCATTTTTTAGGAGATATAACTATGGAATAGTAAGATCGCTTAACTATATTGTGAAACCTTTTGTTAACCGTATTAAAAGTAGGGGTTAGAAGTTAATTTTTGTTTTTTTAAACGTTTGTTATGCTGAATGATTTTTTTGACCTGGTATTTCCAGACCTATGTATTTCTTGTGAGGATGCTTTACTGAAAGGAGAGCGGAATATTTGTATTTCTTGTATGCACCAGCTTCCCAAGACAGATTTTCATCATAGTAGAGACAATGAGTTGTGCAAAAAACTCTGGGGACGGGTAGCCTTGAGTTATGGGTTGTCTTTTTTGAAATTTAGCAAAGGGGGAAGTGTTCAGAACATACTACATCATATAAAATATAAAGACGCAAAGGCTGCTGCTGTTATGCTTGGTCAATGGTATGGTGGAGATTTGTACAAAGCGGGTTTTTCAGACAAATTTGATTTAATAGTGCCAGTTCCGTTGCATAAAAATAAATTTAAGAAGAGGGGCTATAATCAAAGTGCCTGTTTTGCACAAGGGTTGTCGGAGGGATTGACGATAGAGTACAATGAGCATGTACTTTGTAGAGAAAAGGAGCAATCTTCTCAGACAAATAAAAGTAGATTAGATCGATGGGCAAATGTGAGGGAGATTTATAAAGTGGCTCAAGAGAGTAGCGTAAAGGGTAGAAAAATTTTATTGGCGGACGATATCGCCACTACAGGAGCTACGATTGAAGTGTGTGCGCTTGAACTGTTGAAGGCGGGGGCTCTTGACGTAAGCGTAGTAGTGATAGCGGTAGCGTTATAAAAAAAGAGTCATGCTTTGTGGGCATGACTCTTTTAGATAATATGAAGTGGTTATAATAGTGTACTAGAAATTAGTACCAGCTTGTATCATAGCACATCTAAAGCCGATAGTAGCAGTACAAGAGTCTTCTTGAAGGAATCTTCTAGTACCTGGAGATAACCAGTAAGCTACATCTTTCCAAGATCCACCTTTGTAAACTTTTGATTTATTGTCGATAAGAGATTGGTAGTTTGATAAATCGTATCCTGTTTTTGAGGCAGTACCTGTTCCTTCCTCGTCAAGATAGCCATTTCTTCTATGTGGATTTAAATCGTCCATACCACCTGTTTGTTTGTCGTCTGTGTAACTAAGAGGTCTGTAAGTGTCAGCAGTCCATTCGTTTACATTTCCAGCCATGTTGTATAATCCAAAATCGTTTGGTGGAAATTCGTAGATAGAAGAGGTAATCATTGCTCCATCGTTAAGTTTACCCGCTATACCAGCATAGTCACCACGACCTCTTTTGAAGTTGGCAAGAAACATACCCATTTGTTTTCCATAAGGATTACGTAATGCATGACCATCCCATGGGTAAATTCTGTTGTGTGTTTGGTTTTCATCCAACCATTGATTTCCTATCATAGCTTGAGCAGCATATTGCCATTCAGATTCTGTTGGAAGACGGTAGTTTGGTACTACAACGCCAGATTCCAAAGGAATTCTTCCGCCACTACCTTCTGGAACTTCGATTCCAGCAGCTTTAGCAAGATTTTGGTTTACTACGTTTGTTCTCCAAATGCAATAATCATTTGCTTGCGTCCATTTAACACCTACTACAGGAAAATATCTGAACCCAGGGTAACGTAAATAGTGTTCTGAGTAAGGATCATTGTAAGCCAACTCCGATACCCAAACGTTTGTGTCAGGTTTTGTAGATTCAGCAAACTCAGCAGAAGAGTCTCTGCCTGTGTAAAACATATATTCAATCCAGTGAATGTTAGCGATTTCAGTTTCGTCCATCCAGAAAGATGCAACTGTTACTGTTCTTTCAACATTGTCACCAGCTTTTAAAAGATCTTCTTCAAAAGAACCCAATACCATACGTCCACCTTCACAGTATACTAAGTTTGGGGCTTCTGGCTGACCTAAAAAGTCATTTACTTGAAATCCATTTTCTTCATTGTATGCCATCCCAGTAGTAGTACTTGCATCTCCCGGGTTTTGGGCGGTAGGATTACCTCCTTTTCCACCGCAGGCTGCCAAAACTACGGCTGCTACAGTCAAAAGGGACAAACCTTTTGCGATTCTAACTATTTTTTTCATAACCTGTTTTGTTTAATAACACTTAACACTTATCTCTAAATAATTCGCTAATATATATATAATCAATATAAAATACAATAAAATAAATGAATTTTATAAGATTTAATCTATATTAAATACAGAACGGAAAGATATACAAAATATTATGAAAGAAAAATAGTTCAAGTAAATATTTAGGGGTTTAATTTTATTGCTTTGCTAAAGCACAATTCAGAAAAGGGTGTAATAGCTAGTAAATAAAGGAGATACGCTTACAAGTTGAAAAAAAGCAGAAAAAACTACAATTTTTCTCTACTTTTTTTTGCAGGTTAAAAAAATAATAGTACCTTTGCATCTCCAAAATAAGGGAGATTAGCTCAGCTGGTTCAGAGCATCTGCCTTACAAGCAGAGGGTCACTGGTTCGAACCCAGTATCTCCCACATTAATAAAGCCTTACTATTTAGTAGGGCTTTATTTTTTTAAGGACTTTTTTAAGGAAGGCAAAGTTAGGTGCTCCCATTTCGAATACTTTTATGTATCAAACGAGGTTATGAGGACGTATTGTAGATTATAGTATGTTTGTATACCTTGTGGTATGTTTGAGTAGGCAGTATAATGGCAAAAAAAATAATAGTTAGAGTAGTACTGTGGTTTATTGGAATCGTATTGGCATTATTGCTTTTGGCGGTTGGGCTCGTTTATGTGTTTAAAGATCGGATTATAAAAGCTTCTGTAACCGAAATTAATAAGTACCTCAATACAAAAGTGGATATAAATCCTAAAATAGAACTTTCCTTATACGATAAATTTCCTCAGGTAGCGATAGGTTTTAAAGACGTAAAAATATATGAAAGTATTCCTGGTTCGGATAGTCTATTGGGGAGTGTTGAGACGCTTTATTTAACGTTTGATTTTTGGAATATTCTAAACGGCAACTACATTATTAATAAACTGTATGTAGAGAATGGTAAATTTACGATTAGGGTAAATAAAGAAGGGGAAGGTAATTATTCAATTCTAAAATCAGATTCGACGAAATCTGCAAAAGGAAGTGGAGGGTTAGATCTAACGGATATCTACCTCAAAAATATATTGGTGATCTATCAAAACAACGCAAATGAACAATATTATGAAGTACTTTCGCACGAATTGAAAGCGGGCTTTTCACTTTCAAACGATAAGTATTTCATAAAGTTACAGGGACCACAGTTGATCAATTCGATACAGGTGCGCAATGGGGACTATTTTAAAGGCAAGGAGATTTTTATAAGTAGTGATTTAATATTTGACAACATCGAAAAAAAATTCACAATTTTGCCCACGGTCATAAAATTGCAAAATTCCGATTTTAAGGTAGCCGGCTTTTATGTATACAAAGATATTGACAGTATTGATTTGAAAATCGACAATGATAAAGGAGATATTCAAACGCTGTTGTCGTTAATTCCAAAGGAGTATTCAGCATATTTGACTTCGTATAAAAGTGAAGGAGAAATCTATTTTCATGCTACCGTAAAGGGTGCTATTACGGAGACTCAAAATGCGGCTATTAAGGTAGATTTGGGATGTAAAAAAGCATCGTTCTTTCATCCTGATTTGAAGAAAAAAATACAAGACGCCAATTTTTATGGTGTTTTTACAAATGGCGAAAAGAGGAACGCAGCATCGTCTTACGTTGCAATTGAGAATGTGCGTTTTGATCTTGACGGCAAGATGATTCAAGGCAATTTTATGTATAAAAATTTTGATGACCCTTTTATACTATTTGACATCACAGGGACTGCTGAAGCAGCTTCAATTTTGGGATTCTATAAAATTCCGAGTTTGCAGTCTGCTAAAGGAGTGATTGACTTTGATATTGATTTTAAAGGTCGCTTGGCTGATTTGAAAACAAGGGAAGGTCATAGCAGAATTGAAGCGGGGGGAGAACTTTCGATACAGGATTTTTCGTGCAATTTTGAAGCGGTAGACCTTCAATTAGAAAAAACAAATGGAAACTTTCTCTTCAATAAAAATGACATTGCTATTACTGAATTTTCTACCAAAATAGGAAAGAGTGATTTTCGCATAAATGGGTTGCTTAAAAATTTATTCGGAGCACTACTGCTCGAAAATGCAAGGATGTTGGTAGATGTTCAATTGCAGTCGGATCGGGTAGACGTAGACGAACTTTTAGCCTATAGAAAGAAGGAGGACGTTGAGGAAAGCAATGCGCAAGGCGTAAAGAAAGGTGTTTTTCCTTTTTTAGAAAAGTATTTAATAAAAATTGATGTTGAGGTGAAAAATATTTCTTACAAAAAAGTTCGTACGAGTAATTTTAAAGGATTTTTAAGTTTAGACCAGCCCTACATGAAAGCCGAAAATATTGCGTTTACGATTGCAGGAGGAACGGTCTCCCTTGCTAGTCAGCTCAATTTTATTTCAGAAGAGAAAATTGAAACGACCTTGCGTTCTACCCTTAGTACTATTAATATAGATAGTTTGCTGTTTATGTTTGATAATTTTGGTCAAGATTTTATGACGTATAAAAATTTGAGAGGTCAGTTTTCGGGGGCTTTGGAGACGGCATTTAGTTGGAATAGTAAAGGGGAAATTAATACAAAAAGCCTTGTGGCTAGTATAGACGGTTCAATCTTGAAAGGAGAGTTGAATGAATTTGAACCTATGCAAAATCTGGCAAAATTTATTGATGCGAAAGAGTTGGCGCATATAAAATTTTCTGAAATTCGGAATAAAATATTTATAGAGAATAGAATGATTTCTATTCCTGAAATGCAAATACTATCCAACGTGTCGGACATATCGGTGTCGGGCACTCATACGTTTGATAATGAAATGGACTATAAATTAGCAGTTCCATTAAAGAATATACTCAAGCCAAGAATAGATAAAGACGAAGCTTTTGGTGCAATCGAAGAAGATCCCAAAAAAGGGAGTACGGTATTTCTTACGATAAAGGGTACGGCAGCTAATTATAAAATTTGGTACGACACGAAGCGTACAAAAACTAAAATAGCAGAAGACCTGAAAAAGGAAAAAGACGAATTTAAGAATCTGTTTAAAAAGAAAGAAGAAGATGCGCAGCAAACCGTGAAGCCAAATCAAGAAGAATTTTTTGATTTTTGATTCCTTTCATTGTCACTATAGTGTCTAGAACCTATCTGAATTTTGGACAACAAACCGCTCTGTTTTTTCTTATAATTACGACTTTATTTCTTGGGTATTTATCGATAAATAGGGAAAATTCATTTTTATCATATACAAATCGGTTAGAAAACTATGTACTTAATGTGTTAACAAAACGGGTAGAAAATTTCATCTAACTATTCTTAAGATTGTAGAAATCTTTGATAACACAGGTAATTTTTTCTGTTTCTATCAAAAAGCCATCATGGCCATAAAGGGAGTCGATTTCGTTGTAAACAGCGCCAGCTATATGTTGCTGGATATATTGCTGTTCGGAAGGAGGGAAGAGGATGTCGCTGCCTATTCCTAATAGTAGTGTTTTTGCTTTTACTTTTGCTAGTGCTTTTTCTATACTTCCACGTCCACGTCCTACATTGTGAGCATCCATCGCTTGTGTTAGATAGAGATACGAATGGGCATTAAATCTTTTAACGAGTTTTTCTCCCTGATAGTGCTGATAGGAAACCGCCTTGAAGCCGGTCAGCAATTCGCAGGTGTCTTCGCTCTGTGTTTTTTTATAGGTTTCGTAAGTTCGATAGGAAAGCAGTGCCATTGCACGTGCAGCGCTCATTCCTTTTTTTCCTGCGCCTAGGCTTTTGTCGTCCCAAGTAGGGTCTGCTTTGATTGCCATACGCTGCGCTTCGTTAAAGGCTATTCCCCAAGGAGAATGCGCGGCATTGGTGGCCATTAAAATAGAATAGGAGATAAGAGAAGGGTTCATTATAGACCATTCTAGCACTTGTTGCCCACCCAGAGAACCTCCTATGCACGTGTGGATTTTTTCTATACCTAGGTGACTGCGCAATAATTCATGCGCCTTTACCATGTCTCGGATTGTGACTTGAGGGAATGATAAATAATAAGGCGTATTCGTTGCTGGGTCTAGTTCTACAGGGCCACTTGTACCGTAGCACGAGCCTAGTATAGCAGCGCATACAATGAAATAATCGTTAGGATTGTATAAAGACTCTTCCCCTACTAGTCCATGCCACCAACTAAATGGGTTGGAATTCGCAGTGAGTGCATGGCAAATCCAGATGACATTATTTTTTTCTTTGTTGAGTGTGCCAAAAGTGTGATAGCGAATTTTAAGTACGTCTATTACTTCGCCGCTTTCAAGGATAAATTCGTTGGAGTGCTTGTACTCGTTACTTTCTAATGACTCCAAAGAGACATATGGGTTTTCTGCAAAATCTGTCATAACATAATCAATTTATATGCTCCCAATTTTTGGGAAAGGATTTAGCACCTTACTTTTAGGTAGGTTGCTAGAGGTTCTTAGAGCCTTTCTCTCCCCTCTTCTCTATAAATCAATTACTTATATAAAAAGCAACTGACTTTCGGTACTCAAAAGTACAACTCAAAATTGTAATTGCAAATAAAAAGGCATACTAACTTTTATTTTATAGTAAAATCGACCTTTTATTTAGGTTTAAATAGCTTTAAATAAGCTAAATTTGTTCGTAAATGGGTTATTGTAACGTGTATTCGCTGGATATTTAATAAGTACTATGGTTTTTGCTAGTTTGCTGTTTATTTTTCTTTTTCTGCCGCTTAATCTTTTATTGTATTATTCTTCAGGGAATAAAAATTATAGGAATATATTACTCGTGCTTTTTTCACTTTTCTTCTATGCATGGGGGGAACCTGTCTGGATTATTGTGATGCTGTTTTCGGCGACGGTAGATTATTTGAATGCCTTATTAATTGAACAAAACCGTGGTACACATTGGGCTAAAGCAGGACTTGCTTCGTCAATCGTTATTAATTTGGGGCTTTTGGTGCTGTTCAAATATTCTTCTTTTTTGTATGAAAATATCAATTTAATTTTTGGGTTATCCTTAGATGTTCCGTCTTTTACGTTGCCGATTGGAATCTCTTTTTATACCTTCCAAACCATATCCTATGTAGTAGATGTATACCGAGGCGAGGTAAAGGCGCAGAAATCGTATCTAAAATTTACAATGTTTGTTTCGCTTTACCATCAATTGGTAGCGGGGCCTATTGTAAGGTATAGCCATATAGCGCATGAAATAGATAATAGACAAGTAGATTGGAACGATATAAGTGAAGGGGTTACTCGATTTTGTTTTGGGCTTTTTAAAAAAGTATTTTTTGCCAATGTGGCAGGAGAGCTGGTTGCGAAGTATTTAGATTCAGACTTGCTTACGCTATCGCAAAGTGCTGGTTGGTTTGGTCTTGTAATGTTTTCGTTACAACTATATTTCGACTTCTCGGGCTACTCGGATATGGCAATTGGGCTTGGGAGGATGTTTGGATTTCATTACCACGAAAATTTCAATTACCCTTATATAGCGCGTTCGGCTACAGATTTTTGGAGGAGATGGCATATTTCTTTAGGAACATTCTTTAGGGACTATATTTATATCCCATTAGGAGGAAATCGGAAGAATCAAATTTTTAATTTATTTGCGGTATGGTTTCTAACAGGGCTATGGCATGGAGCAAGCTGGAATTTTATTTTATGGGGATTGTACTTTGGGTTTTTAGTAGGCATCGAAAAATTGTTCTTGTCGAAACTATTAGACAAGCTGCCTAGATTTATAGGACATGTATATCTAATAATTGCAGCATTATTGGGTTGGGCTTTATTTTATTTTACAGACCTCTCTAGGTTAAAACAATTTGTCCTAATTTTAGTTGGGCAATCAAACAACCCTGTTTGGGATTTTGAACTGGAGGTTGTGCTGAAAAACCATTTATTTTGGTTGATTTTGGCACTTGTCTGTTGTGTGCCCGTCTTTCAATACATAGTTCGGTTTCTGGAAAAGTATATCAAAAGCAATGCGGTGGTGCGGCTACTCTTTATCGCCATTAGTATGGTTTTTCTGCTAATTTGTACCGCCCAATTGGTAGGAAAAAGTTATAACCCATTTCTTTATTTCAGATTTTAAAAAATGAATATAGCAGACAAAAAAGAAATTAATATACCTCTAACAATTGATACACCATCGATAGAGCAGCGCTCCATCTATAGCGTACTCAATGTGGGTATTTTTTTTAGTATCTTATTCTTTGGAGGACTACTGTCGTTGCTGCTTCCTAAAGCGAAAATATCGGATATAGAAAAACGAAAACTTTGCCCATTTCCTACGTTTGGTATAGTCAATTTATTGGAAGGTTCTTATACAGACAGCATAGAGTTGTATTATGCAGACAATTTCCCTTTCCGAGAATCTTTTGTTTCTGTGGCCTCCACTTTTAAAGCATTCTATGGCTATAGGGCGGAAGAGATTATGATTTATACTATTGAAAAGAAAAAGGAGCCTAGAATAAAATCAAGCACGAAAGGCGTGGCTAAGATTGGAGGAAAGGACACGCTTTCGCTAGCAAAACTCGATACCTTAGTGTTAGTAGACGATACACTTGAAAACGATGGAGAATTTGTGGAATCCGTTTTTATATATGGAGGAAAAGCATTCCAAATGTTTGGAGGGTCAGCAACTACAGCTAAACCTTTTTCGGCTATGGTGAATCAATATCAAAAAAGTATGGGCGCAGAAGTGCAATTTTATTGTATGGAAATACCTACGCCAATTGATTTTTATTTGCCTGCCAAATATAAATCTAAAAACAACTATGAAAAGCCTAATATAGACCTCGTTTATGCGGCATTGGATTCAGGTATTGTACCCGTTTATGCGTATGAAGAATTAAAGAAACATACGGGGGAATATTTATATTTCAATACCGATCATCATTGGACAGGATTGGCGGGGTATTATGCTTATAGAGCTTTTTGTGCTGCCGCAGGGCTCGTGCCTTATGAGTTGGCTTCGTTCCAGAAAAAAACCAAGAAAAAATTTCTTGGAACGTTATATGCGTTGACACAGGACAAAAGGCTTAAAGAAAACATAGATAGTGTAGCGTATTTCAAACTGCCTATTGCAACAACATGCAGTTATTATTTGGATGAAAAAAATAAAAAAGGGATAGCGTCGAAGTTGTACGCCGAAACAGCAAGTGGAGGGAATAGTTATTCCGTATTTTTGGGTGGTGACAATCCCTTGGTCAGGGTAAATACTCCGATCAAAAATGGGAGAAGAATAGTAATTATAAAAGATTCCTATGGCAATGCATTTGCCCCTTATTTAGCATTGCACTACGAACAAGTATTTATTATCGACTACCGTTATTTTAAATCTAATATTCCTGAATTTATCAAAGAATATAAAATAACAGATTTTATATTTGCACACAATACTTTTGTGGTGAACAGTCGTTACACCTCTATAAAAGAGATGGCACTCCTGAAATCATATAAAGGAAAAGCGAAGGCTGTTAAAATAAATGCAGACAGTTTGATGATTAAAGTTGATACCGTTAAATAAAGTTTGTTGTGATGCGAACTAGCCGTATACGAGAAGGGTTAGTAAGACTGATAGCATTAAGTAGAAAACAATAATAAGATGAATAGGGTACTAGTAGGATGTAGTTTGTGGGTATTACTTTTTGTTTTCTCGCAAGCGCTTTTCGCGCAGGGGAATACGGAAAGTATAGATACTTCCATTACGTCGATACTTCATCCTGAATTAAACTATATCCAATTTCATAGCAAATCGTCGCTTGCTAAGGTATTACAAAAGTGGTCTACAAGCAATACGATTGCTATTGCACACATGGGCGACTCTCATGTGCAGCCGGATTATTATTCAGGCGAATTGCGTAAAAATCTCCAATTTATAAAAGGCGATGGAGGGAGGGGGATGGTATTCCCTTATGCTATTGCTAAAACATATTCGGCCAACGATTATAAATCTACCTATACAGGAAGTTGGAAGTGTGCCAATAGTATTGAATACGCGCCTAAGTTGGCGCTGGGCGTATCCGGTTTTACATGTCAAACCTTTGATAAGAATGCAAGTTTCACCCTTATCTTTAAAACACCACTTTCTAAAACCAATAGAAAGATTAAATTTTTTTGTAAGAAGAGCGCCTCGAGTTATGATTTTATTTTAAAAACAGCCGAATCAGAGGTGCTGGTTGTTGTAGATAATAGTATGTGCCCCAACCAGCCCTATATAGAGCTCGAACTTCCTATTATTGGAGATACTGTCACGATCCAGCTTACGAAACAAAATGTACAGGAGACCGAATTTGAGTTTTATGGCATGAGTTTGGAGAGTAATCAGAATGATGGGTTAATGGTTCATTGCTTAGGCATAGGGGGAGCCCGTTATGGATGTATACTTGCGCAGAAGCTATTTCAGGAGCATTTGCCTTACCTCATGCCTGACCTTGTTATTTTAGATTTCGGTACGAATGATTATTTGTATAGCGATGATATCCCTACTAATTTGGAAGCAGAAATAAAAAAGGTAATTAAAAAAGTGAGAGTTTCTGTGCCGAATGCCGATATTTTATTAACTTCTGCTCAAGATATGAACCGGAAGGGAAAAAATATACTTTCGGGAAGTAAGTATTCGGCATTAATTAGAAAAATAGCGAAGGAGGAAGATTGCGCTTTCTACGATTGGTTTTGGGTGTCAGGTGGCCCTCGAACGATAACGAAATGGCAGGAGAGGGGATTGGCACACAATGATTTTATTCATCTAAAAGCCGCAGGCTATAAATTGAAAGGTCAACTACTTTCTGAGGCATTCTTAAATACGATGCACATACTCAAAGACTCCTTAGAGACGGACTCTTTACTATTTGCTGTAGATAGCTTGGAAAGGCTTGCACAGGCTGGTGATACGATAAAAATGGAAGCCAACGTTGTTCTAATAAAAAATACAAAGGCCGCTGTTATTATTTTCCATACGGTCAAGTCTGGAGAGACACTCGGCCTGATTGCTTTAAAATATCATTGTAAAGTCTCTGAAATAATGGCTCTAAATGGGTTGAAAAATTCTACAATAAAAGTAGGTTCTAAATTGAAAATTAAAAAACGGTGAAAGGGGTTTCAAAAAATATAGTATTAATTACACTTCTGGTACTTATTAACCTGGCGATATTTCTATTCTGTAAACTTCATACAGATGAAGGAAACTACCTTTGGTATAAGACCGCTTCAGAGAAGGAATTGTTGGTATCCATCTCTTGTATTGATTTGATGCGGATTTATTATTTTGTCTATGCAAACAGTATCAATGTAATGCTTCTTGGGTGTTATTTTGCCTACTATTATAAAAAAAGACTAGGGTTCATTCTTCTTGTTATAGGGGTTTTGATTTTTTATGGGGGGATTAAGTTATTTGAAAATAGTATCTACGAAAATTATTATACTATTTTTAAAAATCAGAAGGTGTCGGAAGACTTTATGTTAGAACCAATCAAGCGTGGGGGAAGAGGGACGGGTAGTTTTCTTATGAAAGATATTACGATGAAAGGCTCGCCGTATAGGAAGTATGCAATTATTGGAGTAGGCGAAATTCAGTATGAACCTGCGGTTGAAATTTTAAATACCATTCTTAATGATCTTCAAGAAATGCCTCAAATCAGAGGTGAAGCCTATAAAGCGCTTGTAAAATTGGACACGGAACAGGCTGCACGTTATGCCCGTATTTTTACGGGGTCCGCTCACCCTGTTATCGATCAGGGTGTTACGGAGTATATTAAGGGGGCGAATTAATATATTTGTTAATTAACCGTATGCGTGCATAACATTTTTTGTTTTTTCTCGTACAGGATACCAAGAAGGGAGATTGTATAAATGACTAAAAAGAAAGCTACTGTATGTTCGGATATAAAATTTGTGTGGCATGCTATTGCCCGACTATATAACGAACAAGGAACCAAATATGGAGTGTCGACTTCTGTTGGTTTCGTACTTTTGAATATTGACAAAGACGACGGTGTACCTGCTACTAAAATAGCGCCTCGATTGGGAATGGAAGCCCATGGCTTATCGCGTATTTTGAAAAATCTGGAAAAGGATAATCTTATTTATCGCAAACAAGATGAAACCGACAAACGACTGGTGAAAGTATACCTGACCGAAAAGGGGAAAGAAGCCAAAGACGTTGCGAAAAATGTGGTACGAAAATTCAACAATGCGATTAAAGAAGAAATTCCTGAAAACAAATTGGCGATTTTCAACGAAGTGATAGGAGAAATTAATAGGATCATAGCAGGAAAGAAGATTTATTTATAGGTGTTGTGCGAATTGGTTCTAGATTTTGGGATTCTGAAAATGGAGAACTAGAAATAAACAACGTTATAAAATTTGATAAGTAATCATTAACCATTAATATTATACATGAAACGATTAATAAAAAAAGTAGCGATTCTTGGTTCAGGTGTTATGGGATCTCGTATTGCCTGTCACTTTGCGAATATTGGCGCGGAGGTTTTACTGTTGGACATTGTTCCGAAGGCGCCTAATGATATAGAAATAGCAAAAGGACTGACGTTAGAACACAAAGTAGTCCGCAATCGAATTGTAAACGAAGCCTATCAAACGGCGCTCAAGACAAATCCTGCACCCTTGTACGACAAGGCGTTCGAGAGTCGAATTACTACAGGCAATTTCGACGACAATATGAATGCAATTGCCACCTGTGATTGGATATTGGAAGTAGTAGTTGAAAACCTTGCCGTAAAAAAAGTAGTATTCGAAAAGGTGGAGCAGTATAGAAAACCAGGTACACTTATTACTTCCAATACGTCTGGTATTCCCATTCACCTTATGGCTGAAGGGCGAAGCGAAGATTTTCAAAAGCATTTTTGTGGAACACACTTCTTCAATCCTCCGAGGTATTTGAAACTGTTTGAAATTATTCCTAGTCCCAAAACAGATCCGTCGGTCATCGAATTTTTAGCCCATTATGCAGATTTGATTTTGGGAAAAACGGCTGTACTTTGTAAAGATACTCCCGCTTTTATAGCGAACCGCGTTGGGATATATGGGATTATGGAAACCTTACACGCAACGCTAGAAATGGGCTTGACAGTGGAAGAGGTAGATAAATTAACAGGCCCTGTAATAGGGCGGCCGAAATCAGCAACATTCAGAACGGGTGATGTAGTGGGTCTTGATACGCTTATTAAAGTTGCCAATAATCTGTATGAGGGTTTGCCAAATGACGAAGGCAGGGATATGTTTAAACTTCCTGAGCTGCTCGTAAAGATGGACGAGAAGAAATGGTATGGAGACAAAACAAAACAAGGATTTTATAAGAAAGTAGTAGGAGAAGGCGGACGATCCGAAATACTTTCGTTGAATCTGAAAACAATGGACTATGGGCCACAAGCAAAAGCGAAATTTGCTACGTTGGAACAGACGAAGACAATTGATAATCTAAAAGATCGTTTCAAAGTATTGTTGGCTGGGCAAGATAATGCAGGGGTGTTTTACAGAAAAACATTCTTCGGGCTTTTCAACTATGTTTCGAATCGAATACCCGAAATATCGGATGAGTTGTATCGTATAGATGCTGCTATGTGTGCCGGTTTTGGTTGGTCGTTGGGGCCATTTGAAACATGGGATGCGGTAGGAGTAGAGAAGTCGTTGAAGAAAATGGAAGAGGTTGGCCATAAGCCTAACCAATGGATATACGACATGTTGGCTGCGGGACATACTACCTTTTATAAAGTAGAGAATGGACTGCGTAAATATTATGATATTCCTAGTAAATCGTATAAAGTAATTCCTGGTACAGAAAGTTTTATTATACTTGACAATCTACGTTCTTCTAAAGTGGTATGGGAAAATTCAGGTGCTACATTATTTGACATTGGAGATGGGATTGTGAACCTAGAGTTTCATAGCAAGATGAATACCCTTGGAGGAGAGGTTGTGGAAGGTATAAACAAAGCAATTACTATTGCAGAAAAAGATTTCCAAGGGTTGGTCATTGCAAATCAAGGAGAGAATTTTTCTGCAGGA
Source organism: Cytophagales bacterium (assembly GCA_043718845.1). Lineage (GTDB taxonomy): Bacteria > Bacteroidota > Bacteroidia > Cytophagales > Cytophagaceae > JANYCO01. Next base: position 914 of record JAYSUZ010000318.1, on the reverse strand, counting down.
GCAAATCTTGCATTGGTATTTATGTATGCCATAGAACAAGAGTGGGACGATATTGATTTTATGGTCCGTAGTTTTCAAAATACAATGATGCGTGTACGGTATTCTGGCATACCTGTAGTGGTAGCGCCACATGCTCTGGCATTGGGAGGAGGGTGTGAAATTACGTTGCACGCCGACAAGGTAGTAGCGCATGCAGAAACCTATATTGGATTGGTGGAATTTGGCGTCGGTCTTATTCCTGCAGGAGGAGGCAGCAAAGAATTTGCACTCCGCACTTCTGATTCTTTTGAAGAAGGGGATATACAATTAAACAATCTCCGAAATGCCTATATGAATATTGCCACTGCTAAAGTAGCAACGTCTGCTTACGAAGCGAAACAAATGAATATTCTTCGAAAAGGGGACGTTATCGTTATGAACCGTGACAGACAAATTTTGGAAGCCAAACAAGAAGCCTTGAAACTCGCTATGGCCGGGTATACTCAGCCTAAGCACCGAAAAGATATAAAGGTGCTGGGAAAATCAGCGTTAGGAATGTTTTATGCGGGAGCGCATACCATGCTTTCAGGTAAATACATTTCCGAACACGATGCAAAAATTTCACAAAAATTGGCGTATGTAATGTGTGGCGGAGACCTCTCCGCACCCACACTTGTTTCCGAACAATATTTATTGGACTTGGAACGAGAGGCATTTGTATCGCTTTGCGGTGAAAAGAAAACACTCGAAAGAATTCAAAGTATATTAACTAGTGGTAAACCATTAAGAAACTAATTGTATGGAAGTATATATAGTAGCAGGATATAGAACCGCAGTGGGCAAAGCCCCAAGAGGTGTTTTCAGATTTACCCGCCCCGATGAACTAGCGGCAGATGTAATTAAACATCTTATGTCAACAGTACCTGGACTTGACA
>JAYSUZ010000317.1:0-16317 GCA_043718845.1 Cytophagales bacterium | reverse complement strand
AAATGTGATTTTTTATTTTTTATACTTACTAATCAATAAATTGAGTGTGTTAATAGTGCACATTTATTAGTAAGTCTTTGGCTGGTAGTGGGGGGAGACGGTTTAATTCGCACTTAATTATTCATTATTAACGCTTATAAAGAAGGATATTTTTGTTTGAGATAATTCATATAAGAAGGAAAGTCGGAGTTGAATTTGGTGCGAAATTCCTGTTCAAAACTATTTTGCTGGGAGCGATAAGTGATGTAATCAATAAAATAAGCGTTGTTTAATTTTTTGAAAATAGTGTCGTATTGGGCATGGTAAACTTTAGTTTCTTTAAGATGGGAAATAAGGTCTTTTCTAGCACTGTCAATTACAGCGGTTTTTAATTTTTGTTTTAGTTCTAAAGAAGTATTTGGACGGAAGCTTTTGTAAAGTGCGTCTAGCTTTTTAGACCAACCAAGTGTACGCACTGAATATTCCTTGTTGAACCACAAGCTTTTTTCGTAATCCATAAATTCTTTAGAAGCTATACCGTACTTTTGAATAAGAAATTTTCGTGCACCAAAATCGCCTACAAAACTCGCTAGGTTTTCGTTGAAATTTACATTATTTTTTACATACAGCGTGCCGTGTGTGAGTTCATGGATAATAATATTGGCAAGGTTTCCTGGTTTTTTGCGCAACATGCTACTCAGAATAGGGTCTTTCAGCCAGCCCAAGGTTGACCAAGCCGAAACCTCGCCTACGTCAGTATCGTAGCCTAATTGAATAAATCGCTGTTCTTCAGCCAATGCTTTTTCCTGCACGAAATATCCTTTGTACGAAACACTTCCCAGCATAGGAAACGTCCATTCGTAAGCCTTCATTTCGAATGGTGGACAGGCCGTAACGACCCATAAAATCGGCTTGCCTTTTTGGTCGTAAAAAGAAGTGTAATTTTCATTCCTCTTTATACCCAATGAATCAAAAGCAAATTTTTTTATTTCGTTTATAAGTTCAATTTTTTGTTTTATAGAATCGGGCACGGATTTATCTTGTAGCACTTCTTGTACGGAGCGGGTGGACCAGACAATAGAAAGCTGCCCGTATCCTTGAGCAATACCGTAGGCCAAGAGTTCGTAATTCCAAACAACGAAAAGGAGGAGTATAGCAAGCGTGGCGTAGCTAATTTTTTTTATCATTTTGATTATAGTCTTGTTCCTTGGATTAGAATGGAAGCCTTTATAGATTGGTCTTTGAGGTGCAAAAAGCGCTTTCGTTCTTCGTCTTGTTTGAAGTTATCGAAATCTTGTTGTGTTTCAAATTCTACAAGATGAATTTCATAAGGTTTGTCGATATGATGTTCTATGAAATTGTTTTCTGATGGTCGAATTCTTAATAGAAGTTTTCCATTGTATTTTAAAATTGTCGGAATAGCAATGCTTTCAAATTCGTCAAAAACTTGTTCTTGTCCTTCAATGAGGTATATTAGTTGGGTTATGAAGAGCATTTTTTTGTTTAAGAAAGGTTAAAAGTATTTTTCCTTTAATTGGTGAATGTCCATCACAACATAATTGGTATTTATTTTAGGAATCATTCGATATAGTCGGTTTATAGCTTCTTCTAGTTGCTCCGTTTTAAAAATAAAAATATATAATTTGTATATCGCTGGGATATTAGAAAGTATTCGACTCGTGCCTTCCACTTTTTCCTCAATTTCTGCTCTATTTAAATTATTTGGGTTTTTATAATTTAATCTTAATTCAACCATTAGCATTTTAGTATTTATTGAATCAGGGCTTTTAATTCCGAATGCCATATCCATAGATTTTTTCTGTAATCTATTTTCTAAAGGAGCAAAAATAGTTTCAGCTCTATCCATATTTAAAATAATTTCCTCGTTTGTAAAAAATAGGTCAGTGCCTAAATAACCTTCGTCAATGATTAGGGTGTTGATATTCTGTAGACATGAATTATGAGATAAAGCAATATTATGATTTATGGTTGATTTCCTACAATATTTCATGATTTAATTTCCATAATGATTGATACGTTCTATCGCAATGTTAAATGATGCAAAAATTGGATCTATCTCTGTTCCTAAATGCTTGTAATTATATAAATACTGGTGCTTTGTTTTCTCGGCTAAATAAAAATTCAAATTTTTAGCTACATCTTCTTTTTCGGATATATACTTAATAGCACTTACCATATCAGGATTATGACTAGCGATAAAGAATTTTATTCCAATTTTTTTATTAAGTAATACAATCAGACGTGCATATTCAATAATCCATTGAGGGTGTAAATTTGATTCAGGTTCGTCAATTATAAGAAGTGTCTTATCTGTAAGAGAACCGTTTTTTATTAGCAATTGTAAAATAGCAAAAGACTTAACACCTGTAGCACAATCCAGTAGGTTATAAATAGAACCGTCATCTCGCTTGTACGAAAAATCGTTTGGGGAAGACATTGAATTGTCGTCAATAGAAACATCGCCATGAATTATGTCATTACTAATTGTTCTTGATATATCAGAGAAAGAAGATTTCCCAGATTTAATTAGGAGTTCATTTAAATCATTCCAATATTCATTATTTGAATCTTCTACCCCTATCATCATAGGAGTATCAATATATATGACATTTTGAATTAAATAGGGTATTGATAAGGAGTTTTTAGTTAAAGAGACAATTTGTTCTTCGAACTCCCTTACCTCAAACGTTTTCGGTAACTCACCATCTGCAAAAACATTTCGAAGAGCTTCCATAAACAAAGAAGTCGGTCTTGATTTTATTTTTCCGTCAGCCTCTTTAAATATTGATTCTGCAAATTCAGCAATTTTTTCAAAAGGTAAAGGCGCATTTTCATTATCATCAATTTTTTCCAGATTCAATATATCTTTCATAATATATCTTAACCTATTATTTCTTGAGTCAGTTCGCTTATTGTCTTTTCTATCATTAGAGAGGGGGTCTTGAGAAACGGAATACAAGTCAGCTGTTTTTTTTATTAAAGAAAGCCACTTGTCCAACTGCTCTTTTATAGGAGTGCCTAAAGCTCGTTGTAAATCTCTAAGCTCCTTTCTGAATTCTTCACGGGTAATTCTATCTTTGGGGATGGAATATAATTCGTGTTGTACTATATCTAAAAAATGTTCAACATCTCTTAACTTAAAGCGTAGTTCCCTCCAAACTAATGAATCATAGTTAGAAGCGGTTTTGTATAAGTAATATAATAATTTAGAAAGTGTACTTTTTCCACAACCATTTTCTCCTGCAACAACAGTGATGCCATTGATAATAATCTCGGCCTTTCCTATTGCTCTAAAACCTTCGGTTTTAATTCTTATCTGTGAAGTAGTCATTTTTATATGTAGAAAAGCTAATTATAACAATTTTATATAACTAATGGGATTATTCTTGTCTAAAAAGCAAATATACTATTTTATGTTCGTGTAAAAATTTAAATTTAATTACTTTATTGTCAATTACCAGTCTGCTATTTTTTTCTTTTCCTAGTTTATTAAACATACTCAAAAAAAGAGTTTCTCCCTCCTAATGCAAACAATTTTAAAAAAATAGTTCCCATACATTATCATCATACTCCCATACATTAAACTATATACAACTATTAATACACTGAATAATAGTTGTATATAAATTAAATACGCCAACAACGCCCCCTGTGAATAACTTTCCTTCATTATTTGAACATATTACATTACCTTAGAGTTAGTTAATAGTCACTAAAAATTATTAACTAAATTTTTTAGCAAAAAACTTGCTAATTATTTTAGCATTTAATACATTTGTATCGTTACAACATTACTACATTTTAATTATGAGCAAACTCGAAAAACTAAAAGCATTACAACTTACCTTAGATAAGTTAGATAAAACCTACGGTAAAGGTACCGTTATGAAACTAAGCGACGAAAAGGTTGATGACATTCCCGCTATTTCTACAGGCTCATTAGGGCTTGACATGGCTCTAGGTATCGGCGGACTTCCAAGAGGCCGTATAGTGGAAATTTATGGTCCAGAATCTTCTGGTAAAACTACACTGACACTACATTGTATAGCAGAAGCTCAAAAGGCTGGAGGGTTGGCCGCTTTTATAGATGCCGAACATGCTTTTGATAAATCGTATGCAGAGAAACTTGGTATCGATACCGAAAATCTTCTTATCTCTCAACCCGACAATGGAGAACAAGCATTAGAGATTGCCGAACACTTAATTCGTTCGGGAGCTATAGACATTATTGTTATTGACTCTGTGGCGGCATTGGTACCCAAAGCAGAGATTGAAGGCGAAATGGGCGAAAGTAAAATGGGCCTACAGGCAAGATTAATGTCTCAAGCATTACGTAAACTTACGGGAGCAATTAGTAAATCAAATTGTTGCTGTATTTTTATCAATCAGTTGAGAGAGAAAATAGGTGTTATGTTTGGTAACCCTGAAACGACTACTGGTGGAAATGCCCTTAAATTTTATGCTTCTGTACGACTTGATATTCGTAGAATTGGGCAGATTAAAGAAGGTGCAGATAATATTATCGGTAACCGTACGCGTGTAAAAGTGGTTAAAAACAAAGTAGCGCCGCCATTTAAAATGGTCGAGTTTGACATCAACTATGGACAAGGGATTTCTAAACTTGGCGAAATCATAGACATAGGCGTGGAAATGGAAATAATCCAGAAATCAGGTTCTTGGTTTGCTTACCAAGGTACTAAACTTGGACAAGGAAGAGACTCCGTGAAAGAGATTCTTACCGATAACGAGGAAATGTGCAATGAGATAGAAGCTAAAATAAGAGCCAAAATAATGGGCAATAAAGAAGCTGCGGAGGCCAAAGAAGTAAAGGAAGTAAAAGTAGCAGCAGTAGAAGAAACCCCAAAAGTAACAAAGACCAAAGCTGCTAAGGCCGAAGTGTTGTAACTAAACGAGTTAGGTTTTAGCAAAAAGGGTCAATAATTATTGACCCTTTTTTTGTTGGCGTTTCTACATCTTGAATAGTTGTGCTATAAAACAGTTGTGCTATAAAAAGGGGCAGTGATTGATCCAACCACTGCCCCTTTTTAAATATTAGTTAAAGTAAAGGAGTGCTTATTTCTCCTCGTCTTTGTTCACTATTTTTAGTTTAGTATCAATACTCGTAATTCTGAATGTAGTTCTACGATTTGTTTGATGATCTACTTCGTTTTCTGCACCTTTTACTTTTGGTTTAGATTCTCCATAGCCTTTTGCTATGATTCGGCCTTTTGCAATGTCTTTAGTAATGATATAATTTACAGCAGACTGCGCTCTTCTCTGCGAAAGCGATTGGTTATAGCGATCAGAACCTCTTTCATCTGTGTGAGACCCAAGCTCTATTTTGATATCGGTATTCAATTTAAGAAGCTCTACAAGTTTATTCAACTCCAACGCAGCATCAGGACGAATATCCGATTTGTCGTAATCATAATAGATATTGTGTACTTCTACAAATACATCTTCTGTTGTGATTTCTTTCTTTTTCAAGAGTACTTTCACGGAGGTAACAATATCGTTGTCACCCGCTTTAAGTTCGCTGTTGGATACTTTTGCTAATGTAATTTCTTTGATATCGGTTAGGTAACCATCTTTGGAAGCAATTAATTTGTAATTGCCTAATTCCATTTCTTTTCTGTATTTACCAATACTATCTGTAGAAACTGTAGCGATGGTGTCGCCTTTTTCGTTTACAATTTTAACGGTAGTCCTGTCAAGAATTGTTTCAGAAGAATCGTTTTTGAATAATGAAGTTAAATCTAAGATATAGTGTGCGAACTTAATTTTTGATTCGTCAAGGAATTCATAAATATCATCGTCTCCTTTACCTCCAGGTCTATTTGACGTAAAGAAACCTACTATAGTGTCTTTGTAGAAAATAGCGAAGTCGTCATAACTTGTATTTGTTGGAGAACCTAGGTTTTCTACGGTAGATTTTCCGTTTGCTACATTAACCCTGAAAAGATCCATAGCGCCAAGCGTAGGGTGTCCGTCAGAAGAGAAGTAGAAGATACCTTCTGGAGATACGTATGGAAACCATTCGCTGCCTTTTGTATTTATTGGAGCACCCATATTTACAGGCGTTGCCCAGTTGCCATCCGCACCTTTTTCAGATTTATAGATATCGGCACCACCTAATCCATTCTCTCTGTTAGATGAAAAATAAAGTGTTTTTTCGTCTTTAGATAAAGAGGGGCAAGAGTTCCAAGCATTCACATCATTTATAGATTCCATCAATGCCGCTTCTGCCCATTTACCATCTTCACCAATTTTAGACATGTAAATTTGTACATCTTTTGCTCCTTTTTTACTGCCGTTGTTTCCTCTAGAAAAGATCATTGTTTTGCCTTTGTCTGCAAATACACAAGACGCTTCATGTGCATCAACTGAATTTATCTCCTCAGGCAATCTTTTCGCTTGACCGGAAAATTTATCCGTACCATCAAAAACGAATTCATAAATATCTGTAAACCCAGTATTCGTGGCAGCATGCATCTTGTCTGCTCCTCTAGAAGACGTGAAGTATAGTTTGTCGTTGAAAAAGTAAGGAGAATATTCCGCTTCTTCCGTATTTAGTTTGTCGATATTATAAACTTTGTAATATGATTTTTTAGCTACAATATCGTTAATTACTTTTAAGTTTATCAACTCTTGTTTTGCCTTATTTATTAAGTCAAAATTTGTTCCAACATTGATATAATTTTTGAATTGGCTTGCAGCGCCTTCATAGTTGCCATTTGCTTTCATCGCCATGGCATGGTAGAAATAGGCATCTTCTTCCGTTGTGCCACCGTCTACCGCTTTTTTATAATACTGCTCTGCTTCATGCATTCTATTTGATCTTCTTAACGATTCTGCAATGTAATAATTGCAATCATTAGCAGACCCACCTTTAGATAAGGCTGTTTGGAAGTTTTCAATAGCAAATTGATATTCGGCTTCTTCGAAATCCTTCTTACCTTTATTCAGGTATTTAGTAGCTTTAGGTGCACAGCTCAGCACAAGAAATGCCAATGCAAGAATACTTCCGTAAATTAATCTATTCATTGTTCCAAAAATTAAACTTGAGTAATAGTATGTTATTTAATTAAATACCTACGTTCTAAGTACGCAATTTAATGATTTTTATAAAAAAAACAGGGATTAGTACTAAAATTTTTACAAAAACAAAGAAAGAATAGTATAATATAAGTTATCCCTAGAGGAATTTCGACACCCAACTTTCTTCTATTGGAATAATCCATTCAGTTCTCAGTTGCTTAATATTTGTTATTATATTATTGAAAATCAATGATTTATTATTTATTTTTCCTGCGATCAATGCCGATTTTACCTGTGCTAACGGACGTAATTGGGTAGAATCTTCAGCTTCTAGGAATGCGACCAGAGTTCGGTCGAAAAAATCAATTTGCAGTGTATTTTGGAGCTCTTTTATGAAATTGACGGATTTATCAATAGAGCATCCGCTCGCTTCATGTAGTTGTTCGTCCACTGAAAATATAATAAAAAGATTATATAGGAGCACTACTTCGGCGTTTAATTTACTTCCATGGCTTTCCCATGTACTTACAAAAGAGGCTGACTCTTTCTTAAGCAGCGCCACCTCTTCTTTCGTCATCATCCTATTCGCTTGGTAGATCCATACTTTTGAATCAACGGATTTGGTGGGAAATATATTTATTAAATCGTGTACTGCTGTTGACATATTTTTTATATTATTACAATCCTTCTGATTTTGCAATCAATTCTGCCAAATCATATACTTTTACTGTAGCTTCTTTTTCTTTGTTTTTTACGCCATCAGAAAGCATCGTCATGCAAAACGGACAATTGGAAGCGATGATTTCGGCACCAGTGCCCAATGCTTCTTCTGTACGTTCTATATTGATGTCTTTTTTCCCTTTTTCTGCTTCCTTAAACATTTGTCCGCCTCCCGCACCACAGCACAAACCCGTAGTTTTGCACCGTTTCATTTCAATAAGTTCGGCATCCAGCAACTCCAATACTTTTCGAGGTGCTTCGTATACATTATTGGCGCGGCCTAAGTAACAAGAATCATGGTAGGTAATTTTTTTGCCTTTAAACGCACCGTCTTCTTTCATTTTCAACTTCCCTTCATCGATCAATTGCTGAAGAAATGTAGCGTGGTGCAACACTTCGTAACTGCCACCCAATTGAGGGTATTCGTTTTTTAGGGTATTAAAACAATGCGGACAAGTAGTGATGATTTTTTTAACATTATAAGCATTCAACACTTGTATGTTGGACATGGCCTGCATTTGAAAAAGAAATTCATTTCCCGCCCGTTTCGCGGGGTCGCCAGTGCAGGCTTCTTCTGGCCCGAGTACTGCGAAATTTATTTTTAAATGGTTTAATATTTTTACAAACGCTACCGTGATAGATTTTGCTCTCTCATCGAAGGAGCCTGCGCAGCCTACCCAAAATAAAACATCAGGAGATTCGCCTTTGGCAGCAAGTTCGGAAATTAGTGGTGCAGTATAGGTAATCATTTTATTTTTGTATGTTAGAATGTTAGGGTATTAAAGTAGTGCGAGTTTCGCCAATCGCTTTATTTCTTATTAAGATCGTCGACCCAATTAAACCGATCTGTGGGAGAAAATTTCCATGGCGCAAAATTATTTTCAATATTCGAAACCATCATCTGCCAGCTTTGTGGCATCTGAGCCTCCTCCATAATTTTATATTGGCGCAACTGCATGATAATATCCACAGGATTTATATTTATGGGACATGCTTCTACGCAAGCGTTGCAGGTAGTGCAAGCGAGAATTTCTTCTTCAGAGATATAATCACCCAACAATGATTTTCCATCGCTAAAATCAGCGCCATTTTTTTCTATTCCCAAACCTACTTCCACGAGTCGGTCACGAGTATCCATCATGATTTTTCTAGGAGAAAGTTTTTTGCCTGTGCTATTGGCCGGGCATTGTTGCGTACAACGTCCACACTCCGTGCAGGTATACGCTTCTAATAGATTTTTCCAAGTAAGGTCAGTTACCTCTTTTGCACCAAACTTTCCAACTTCTACTGGGGCTGCTGTATTTTCTACAGGAATATTAAGCATTAATTTAACTTCGTTTGTGACCGATGCCATGTTTGTAAACTGCCCAGCAGGAGCGAGTTTGCTATAATAAGTATTAGGGAAAGCAAGGAAAATATGAAGGTGCTTAGAATCCCACAATACATAATTAGCAAAAGCCAGTACCCCAAGGATATGCAGCCACCAGCATGCTCTTTCAATAGCCAATAAGCCTGATGCGGATATTCCGGAAAGCATATTTTTCAGTAAGCCGCTAAAAAAGAAATCGCCTGTAGCGTTGAAATGTTCTACGCCTAATGCTTGAAGATTTGCATCGGCGGCATTCATGGTAAGAAAGGCTATCATTAATACGATTTCAGACACTAATATAATAGTAGCATCAATTTTGGGTTTGCGGGTCATTTCCAGACCATCAAAACGGCTTACTTTTACTACAGACCTTCTAATAAGGAAGATACTACAGGTAATGAGCACGGCTACCGCAAAAAACTCAAAAATCGTGATAAAATAGGGATAGAGACTTCCTAGTAAGGGTAGGAAAACACGGTGTGTACCAAAAATACCATCAATCATGATCTCTATCATCTCAAAGTTTACAATCAAAAACCCCAAATAGATAAAAAGGTGCAGAATAGCAGGGATAAATTTCTTGAACATCTTCTTCTGACCGAAGGCAACAAGAGCCATTAATCGCCATCTTTCGGCTGGTCGGTCGCTTAAATCGACCTTTTTTCCGAGCAAAATATTTTTTCTTAGTCGGGTGACACTTTTTAGGATAAAATAATTCGCTATGCCAAAGGCAATTACGAATATCAATTGTTCGATATAAGCCATTTGAATATTTTTTTTTATAATATTAGAAAATATTTTCCTTAAAATAAAAATTAATTCTATCTTTGCATTCCCAAAAGGGAAGGATGGTGTCGTAGCTCAGTTGGTAGAGCAAAGGACTGAAAATCCTTGTGTCGGTGGTTCGATTCCACTCGACACCACATCCAAGAGGCTTCTTTTCAATTTTGAAAGGAAGCCTTATTTTTTTAGCTTTACACCAAACACTTTCCATCAAGTAGCCGAAATTAATTTCTTTGGTAATACGTAGGAGAAAGCAAAGAGTTTTATGCTAGCAGAAAAAGATACTTTATATACATTTAAAATTTGTTTGGCAACGAGTATCCTACTGCATGTACTTGCTTCGATATTGTGTATAGGCTATCATTCAGGGGACGAGCATTATCAGATCTTAGAATTTGCAGGACTGAAACTTGGGTTTAATACTCCCGCAGCGTTGGCTTGGGAATACCATTACCAAATGCGCTCCGCCCTACAACCCCTTTTTGCTATAGTGGGAATCAAATTTTTCAATACCATATCCATTACAGACCCTTTTACACAGGCTATTTTATTTCGACTATTCTCCTCGGTGCTTTCTATACTTAGTAGTGTGGTCTTTATTTTTGCATTTATAAACGACTTCGCAAGTAATGTATTGAAAAAATGGTTCATAGCAATGAGCCTCCTTTTATGGATTATTGTGTATACCGACGTCCGTTTTTCATCCGAATGTTGGTCGGCAAGTCTTAGTACGTTGGGGGTGGCATTGCTAAAAATTTATTTGGATGGAAAGATTATAGAGTGGCGAACGTTCTATTTGTTTTTAACAGGCTTCGTTATAGGACTTTCATTTGTATGCCGCTACCAAACAGGATTTTTTATTGTTGGCATGGGTTTATGGCTACTCTTTATAAACAAAGCGCCGTTTAAAACACTACTCTATTTAGTACTAGGAGCGCTTATAGCCCTTGGGATTGGTATTGCTATAGACAGTTGGTTTTATGGAAAGTTCACCCTTTCTACTTTAAATTATTTTACTCAAAACATAGTGGAGGATAAAGTTTCTAATTATGGAATTTCTCCTTGGTGGTATTATATCACGAATACCATCGAAGACGGATTTGTGTTTCTCGGACTTCTAAGTATTGCCGCTTTTTTAATACTACTATTTAAAGCTCCTAAAAATATTTTGGTGTGGTCTATACTCCCTTTTATACTTATTCACTCCTTAATAGGACACAAAGAATCGAGGTTCCTCTTTCCGATAATAAAATTTGCACCCTATATTGTTTTTTTGTCCTTTACTTATTTTGAAAATACGAAAGTGCTATTTCTAGTGCTTTCAAAAAAAGCAGTATTTGTCGTTGTGCTTGCGGTCAACTTCTGTCTAACGGCCGCCTATTGTTTCACCCCTGCCGATTACGCTGTTGGTGTGATGAAGCATATTCGGACTACCTATTCTATGCCCGTTCATTTTTATTATATGGATAACAATCCGTATGAAAATTTTGGTTTGTTTAATCATTATTATCTAACTAAAAATGTAACATGGGGAAAAGCGGAAACGCTTGCAGACGTGGACTTAGTAGAAGGTAAAGAAGTACTTCTTGTAGTCTCCAATAAGAGAATAATAAAAGACACCTTAGGTATTTCTTATCATAAAGTATACCAGTCTATCCCCGAGGTATTCACGGAGAACCTTACAGGATGGGCTTCTAGGCATACCATGAAAGTAGTGTACCGATGCGAAAAAACAAAAGCTAACTAAAAAATGAAACTTCAGTTTAAACGAAAGTTAGATTTTATTCTAGGAAATTTTTTGGTTGCCTTAAATCTTGTGGCAGCCAAAACACTAGGGTTTATAGTGAGACGAAACCATACGATCGAAAAAGAACCGTCTTCTATTGTTTTTATAAAAATGCTAGGATTAGGCAGTGTATTTTTAGCCTCTAATGCTATAGTAGCGGTCAAAAAGCGTTATCCGAATGCTCGGCTTATTCTTATAGCTGGGAGTGGCATAAAGCCAGGCTTAGACCCTATCGGACTATTTGATGAAATACTTGAAATAAGAGACAAGAATTTTTCGGTTTTACTGAAAGATTCGTTGTCGGTTTTTTTTCGGGTATGGAAAATGAAAAAGTTGTGGGTGGTCGATTTGGAAGTTTATTCAAAACTTACGACTGTTTTTGCGTTGTGGACATTTGCTATAAATCGTTTTGGATTTATCTTAAACCCTGTCCGTTTTAGAATAAACATGAATACGCACAATATTTATTTCAATCAATTTGTAAACGTAGAAGAAAATTACATTCGCCTTGTAGAAGCTATGGGTGCTAAGGTTACAGAGAATTTTTATCTTGAAAAATACTTGCCTTCTGGACGTATTGGCGAAGTGAGCTATCCTTATATAGCAATAAATAATACGTGTAGCGATCTTTCTATAGAACGCAAATGCCCCGAAAAATTGCTGGCAGACAGCTGTAGGTGGATTCTTGAAAATACGTCCTATAAGTTAGCATTCACAGGAGCACCGATAGATAAGGAGCCGATAACGGTCTTTCTGAATAATAATTTCACAGCAGAAGAGTTGTTGAGGATTAAAAATATAGCAGGTGCATTTTCCTTCGAAGTATATTATAATTTTCTATACCACGAATGTGCTGCTATGCTTACTATTGATAGTGCACCGCTGCACATTGCCAAAAAACTAGGAGTACCTACACTCTCCCTTTGGGGCCCAACAAATCCTATCAATCTGGCCAAGTCGGACAAAAGAAATTTTGTGTATTATCTCGCAAAACATTGTTCGCCTTGTGTGCACCATACCGAAGTATTGCCTTGCAAAGGCGATAATACTTGTATGAAGGATATGGACAAAGAAACTATTACAGCACAATTGTCGAAATTATTGGAAACTATTCGCTAGAAGTATGAAGTCTCATTATTACCTGTTTATTGCAGCGTTTATATTTTGCTTTTCTATTGTTATACTAAGAGTACTAAATGTGCCACTGGTGAATGCTGGTAAAGCAAGGGACTCTATTCATGGCGATGCCTATAGCGATATTAATACTTATTCTGCACTGCACTATTTTCACGATTTTGGTTTTGGAAAATCCTGTTACCTTCCTGTTCATGGATATAAAGGAGACAGCAATGAAGTAGGGGCGAGTGCCTATACCCACTATCCTGCATTACCAGATATATTGGCGGGGCTGTATTCAAAACTATTGGACACTACAAACGATAAATGGATTAGGATATTTCCTGTACTTATAAGCGTACTATTCTTTTTCTTCATCTTTCATTTCTTACAAACGCTTTTGCCCAATAAGGAAGCCGCATTTATAGGAGCATTGATGCTGGTGCTTTCTAATTATTTTATTTTCTGGGCCGACAATTTGCACAAACATTTATACGAAGAGTTTTTGAAATGGCTTTATGTATACGTACTCTTTTTATATTATAGAACACCTAAAGGCAATAAAGGGTTCTTAATACTCGGTGGTTTTATTTTTATTTTGGCTACCAATGTATCTTTTGAGCCCGTTACTTATATGGCTGTAGTTACGGTGGGGATGTCGTGGATTTACAAACGAAAAATTTTCAGTTGGGAAAATATAGTACTTGGGGCAATGCCCATAATAGGGTTTGGAATTCATTTTTATCAAAATGTACTTTACCTTGGTTCTATTGATGCGGCACTAGCAGATATGACTAGTGCGGCAACGTTGCGCACGGTAGGCAGCAACTCTGTACAGAATGAATTGAAACGTACTCTTGGTTTTACAGACTATCTAAGCATTCCCTTTAGTTGGGCGAATCGGATAGAACGTTATTTTCTTATCGCAGGGCCAGCATTTTTCTTTTTCGCCTATCTTGGGTTGAAAGAATTAAAAAAAGTGAACAAGGAATTATTTCAATTAGGTATTGTATTACTGCTTGCTACGCTGAGCTGGAATGTATTTATGACGCAGCATTCGCTGGTACATAGTTTTACTACAAGGCACGTAGGTATATTTTATGGATTCGTAATAGGCTATGGATTGCTAAAGTATTATGAATTATTGAAGCGCGATTGGAACGGAGTTGTTTTGTATAAAAAAGGGTTACACGTAGTTTTTATAGCGTATATATTAGTGATGCTAATTTCCCAACAACTCTATGATTACGTTCGGTATGGTTTTTTATATGCACTCTAGTTGCGTTTCCGGTAAATTTTAATAGTGCTTTTCTGATCTTGGGAAACAAAGCTGTTTAGTAATTCATATTCTTGTGCATGGAGTTGGAAAAAACGTTCGGAAATATTTTTTTCGATTACCGAAAACCAGCTGTCCCAAATTACGATACTACCTTTTTTAACCGCTGTGTTTGCAATTGCACCAATAGGGCTATTTTTTGAAACATCAAAAAAATCGATGTCCAACGCTACATATATATAGGGCGCTTCGGCGTATACGTAACTATTTTCGGGTATTGTTTTTTTATACCAATCTGCCATTTCAACAGCGATTCGTTGGTCAGGGAGTAACGAAAAATTAGTAGAAAGATTGAAACCCGATTTGTTTCCAGAAAAAGGGAATGCCATAAAAATAATAGCAATAACAATAGCCAAATAGTTATTGAGGGATAGCTTATTATTTTCGAATATGAAATTTAGGGCACGCATAGCAATCAATGCTCCCAGTGGAAGTATTGCAATAAGCACTCTGGACATTCCGAAAGAGTGAAAAAGTCCTTGTGACCAAAATACAACGTGTGCGAAAAAATAACCGAGGAAACATCCGTATAAAATAAAAAAATCTATTGGGTTTTTTATTTTTTTCCAAACGCTATTTTTAACTAAAGTGACACCAAAAAGGAGTAATCCTCCCACTACTAATAGGGTATAAGGGATTCCTGTTACGAATAAAAATTGACTAAAATAATGCGCTATATTTCCCTTGCCATAATTATCCAATGTTCCAGACGTATATGGATTTTCATGAAAAATCCATAGTACATCTTTGTAATAAGGATATCCAATGATACTAAAGAGACAAGTGCCGAACGCTAGCCAGGGTAGTTTCGTCCATTTTTTTTCATAGACAAGATAGGCTCCATAAATGATTAGTATTATAAAACCTTCTGTGCGTACGAGTGGGAGAAAGGAAATGAGAATAAGAGCCGTTCTTAATTTTTCCGCTACTATATAATAAAATCCAGCCACCAAGAACAGTGCAAACAATGGTTCTGTAAGACCAGAGTACATTGATTGAAAAAAGACAGGCGCTCCAAATAAAATAAATACTATTAGATAACTATAGGGGAGCGCTAATCTTTTAGCGGATAAAAAACAGCAATAAGCGGACAGTACAGCCACAAGGCAATTGAATACTTCAATGCCTTTGAATCCCAACTGAGAGAAAGGGGAGGAGAGGATCGTGAAAACAGGTTTTCCCCAGTGGTTAAGAAACAGTGCAGGGTGCTGCCACGAATAACGCGAGATAAGATAATGCTGAATGCTGTCTCCCGAATCGAACGTGGTATGGAAAATAAAGCCTAGGCTTGAGAAAATAAGAAACAGCAACAAAAAAGAAATTTCAATCGTTAGATTTTTTTTTGATAGAGGCATTTCGTCGTATTTGTTACTTCAATTTTCTTTTACCCTTTAAGGTAATTGCTTATTCTAATGATATCGGCAAACACGCCGGCTGCTGTTACTTCCGCACCAGCACCAGGGCCTTTGATTACTACAGGGCGGTCTTTATAACGTTCTGTAGTATAGGATATCATATTGTCACTTCCTGATAGGGCGTAGAACGGATGGTTGGCATCGACGGCTTCCAGTGTTATACCCGCTTTTCCGTTTTCCATTTTAGCAATAAAACGAAGTACTTTGCCTTTTTTCTCTGCTTCGTCTCTACGTTTCGCAAATACAGCGTTGTGTTTTTCAAGTTGTGCAAAAAACTCTTCTACCGTTTTTGCTTTCACGCAGGGAAGTGGTAAAATGTTTTCTACTTTTATATCGTTGAATTCCATCTGGTATCCCGCTTCACGGGAAAGAATAAGGATTTTTCGTGCTACATCCTTTCCATTTAAATCGTCTCTTGGATCGGGTTCTGTGTAGCCTTTTTCTTTGGCTTCTTTTACTACGTCAGAGAATTTTTTATCGCCTTTATAGGTATTGAAAATATAAGAAAGTGTTCCAGAAAGCACACCTTCTATTTTCAATATTTTATCGCCACTAAGCAGTAAGTCTTGAAGTGTATTGATAACCGGAAGTCCAGCGCCTACGTTGGTTTCGTATAAGAATTTTATGCCATTTTTGAAGGCGATGGAATGAAGTTTTTGATACTCTTTATAAGGGCCGGAGTTGGCTACTTTATTTGGTGTTACTACCGATATTCGTGCGTTCAGAATTGTTTCGTAAAACGTTACAACATCAG
>JAYSUZ010000316.1:0-2943 GCA_043718845.1 Cytophagales bacterium | reverse complement strand
GTTTATGCACGTTTTCGAGAGCAAATATGTACTACAATTTGTCCCTATGGGAGGCTTCAAGGGGTACTCATGGATAAAAATTCTATTGTAGTAGCGTACGATTATTTGAGAGGCGAGCATAGAGCAAAAATTCGAAAAGACGAAGATAGAGTACTTGCAAGTAAAGGTGATTGTATAGACTGCCATCAGTGTGTAAATGTTTGTCCTACGGGTATAGATATAAGAAATGGACTTCAGTTGGAGTGTATAAATTGCACGGCATGCATTGATGAATGTGATGACATCATGACTAAGGTAGGATTGCCTAAAGGACTTATTCGTTATGCCTCAGAAGAAAATATTCGCACAAGAAAGCCGTTTGAGTGGACAAAAAGGATTGTCGGCTACTCCATTGTTTTGTTGCTACTTTTAGGATCTCTTGGTGTATTATTAGCTACACGCTCAGATGTGGAGACTAGTATTTTAAGAACGCCAGGAATGTTATACCAAGATCAGGGAAATGGAAATTATAGTAATCTTTATAACTTAAAAATTGTAAATAAAACAAAAAAAGACATTCCGGTACATCTTAAACTTGAGAATGTGAAGGGTGAGATTCGGATGGTTGGGAAAGCACTCGATGTCAAACCAAAGGCAATAGCCGAGGGGGCATTATTTATTGTTATAAATAAATCAGAACTAAAAAATATTAAAACAAAAGTGGAGATTGGGGTATACGAGGGCGATCGCCTGATTGAAACCGTTTCTACTTTTTTTGTTGGTGTTGTAAACTAGAAGGTAATATGAAAATGAATTGGGGTACTGGAATTTTTATTGTTTTTTCACTCTTTGTAGCCTTTATATTGGCATTGGTGGTTAAAACCTATAGCCATAAAGTGGACTTGGTTTCGGAAGATTATTATAGTCAGGAACTTCGATTTCAAGAACGTATCGATAAGATGAATAATGTAAAATTACCATCAGATAAGGTCACATGGGAGCTTAAAGGGGACGTTGTTATTTTTCAATTTCCTTCTTATATGGATTCAACAATAACAGGAACGATTGAATTTTTTCGTCCTTCAGATTCAGGCAAAGACATTGTTATTCCAATCGTTATCAATTCTCAGAAAAGCCAATCCGTACAAAAGAAAATGCTTGTACACGGCTTGTATAAAGTTAAAGTTGATTGGAAATTCAATAATAAAGGTTACTTCATGGAGGAAGATTTAGTAATACAATGATGTGGTCTGCTTTTTTAATAGGAATTTTAGGGAGCATGCATTGCGTTGGCATGTGTGGCCCTATAGCGTTGGCATTGCCCATTCCAAAGGATAAAAATCGCTATGTTGGTATTTTGCTTTATAACCTTGGCAGGGTTTTCATGTATAGTTTTTTGGGGCTATTGTTCGGACTATTCGGCCATCTATTTGTATTGGCAGGATTGCAACAATTTCTATCTATAGTATCAGGGATAGTACTATTAGGTATGGTTTGGTTTATTTTTTCTACTAAATCGAAAGGCAGTACTATGAGTTTTTTGTCTCCGATTATGTTTCGATTAAAAGAATTGTTGTCTTTTTATTTAAAGAAATATTCATTCACCTCCTTGTTTTTTGTAGGTATTTTGAATGGCCTATTACCTTGCGGATTGGTCTATTTTGCCGTAGTTGGTGCTATTTCTACAGGCGCTATTTTCGCTGGAAGTTATTATATGATATTATTCGGACTGGGTACTATTCCAGCAATGTTTATGGTCGCACTATCTAAAAAATTCATTAAAAATGAATGGCGTTTTAAATTGACAAAAGCTATTCCCATTGCTCTTATAGTGATGGCAATAGTGCTAATTTTGAGAGGGCTGAATTTAGGTATTCCTTTTGTGAGCCCTGTTATTTCTTCTACAGATCCTCATAAATCTACTTGTTGTGAACGGAAATAAAATCATGAATCAAGCTACTTCTTCTAGTTCCGAATTGATTAGAAAATACAATGTGCCAGGGCCTCGTTATACGAGTTATCCCACAGTACCTTATTGGGATGTGGAAAAATTTAGTGCGCAAGAATGGTCAAAACAGGTGAGTGAAAATTTTTCCGTTTCAAATTCAAGTGATGGAATAAGTTTATATATACACCTTCCGTTTTGTGAGCGCTTATGTACCTATTGTGGGTGCACTACCAGAATCACACTAAATCATCTCGTAGAGAAACCGTATATAGAGGCTGTACTCCAAGAGTGGGAAATGTACATACGTAATTTTGGGCGTAAACCCAAAATTAAAGAATTGCATTTAGGAGGTGGAACGCCTACTTTTTTCAGTCCCACGAATCTTTCTTTTCTATTAGAAGGGCTGCTTAGCAATTCAATTATAATGGATGAAGCCGAATTTAGTTTTGAAGCGCATCCCAACAATACTACGGATGAACATTTGAAAGTACTTTATAATCATGGCTTCAGAAGAATAAGCATTGGGGTTCAAGATTTTGATCCAAGTGTGCAGAAAATTGTAAATAGAGTGCAGTCCTACGAGCAGGTAAGTACGTTGACAAAAAGCGCAAGAGCACTTGGGTATACTTCGGTCAATTTTGACTTAATATACGGATTGCCCTTGCAACGATTGAGCAGTATAACGGATACTATCGAAAAAGTGAAATTATTGATGCCAGATCGAATAGCCTTTTATAGTTATGCGCATATTCCATGGATAAAACCTGGGCAGCGAAAATTTACAGAACAGGATTTGCCTGATGATGATCAAAAGAGACAGCTGTATGAAACGGGTAGAAGCATGTTAGAAGCAGTTGGTTATAGAGAAATAGGGATGGACCATTTTGCCTTGCCTTCGGATTCGCTTTATAAGGCATTGGAATCGGGTACACTCCATCGTAATTTCATGGGTTATACTTCCTGTCATACCACTTCGCTCATAGGGCTTGGCTGTTCATCCATTAGCGACACATGGA
>JAYSUZ010000315.1:0-6436 GCA_043718845.1 Cytophagales bacterium | reverse complement strand
CCGCAAATAAGGCTTCCGACGGCTCAAAGCCGTCGGAAGCCTTATTCTTTAAACTTTTAAAACTATTTTTTGTATATTTGAATCATGCAAGCACGTTACATCAATCCATTTACGGATTTTGGGTTTAAAAAACTTTTTGGGGAAGAAATCAATAAAGATTTATTGATTGATTTCTTAAATGGGATATTGCCAGCGCAACATAAAATTAAAGAGCTTACCTATAAGAAAAACGAAAATCTTGGCTCCGGCCTAGTCGATAGGAGAGCGGTATTTGACATTTATTGCCAGAGTGCTAATGGAGATCGCTTTATTGTAGAACTGCAAAAAGCGAAACAAAATTTCTTTAAAGACAGGAGTGTTTTTTATGCCACGTTTCCCATTAGAGAGCAGGCGGAAAAAGGGGAATGGAATTTTGAGTTAGCGGCCGTCTATTGTATAGGATTATTAGATTTCGTTTTTGACGATGGAAAAGAAAATCCTAATTATTTACATGAAGTAAAGCTTAAAGATGGACAAAACAAGGTTTTTTACGACAAGTTGACGTTTGTTTATATTGAGATGCCTAAGTTTTTAAAAAATGAAGAGCAGTTAGAAACACAATTTGACAAGTGGCTCTTTTTTATTAAAAACTTAGAAAATTTTGAGCACATTCCAAAGCGATTACAGAATAAGATATTTGAAAAAGCGTTTGAAACAGCAGAAGTAGCCCGTTTTGTTCCTGCACAAATTCAGGCGTATGAAGACTCTTTAAAATATTACCGCGATTTAAAGAATGTGGTAGATACAGGTTTTGAAGAAGGGAAAGCTGCGGGAAGGGCTGCTGGTATTGAGGAAGGGATTAAAGAAGGGATTAAAGAAGGAAAAAAGGAAGGGATCAAAGAAGGGATTAAAGAAGGAAAAAAGGAAGGGATCAAAGAAGGGATTAAAGAAGGAAAAAAGGAAGGGATCAAAGAAGGGATCAAAGAAGGAAAAAAAGAAGGGATTAAAGAAGGGATTAAAGAAGGAAAGGTAGCGATAGCCAAAAACATGAAAAAGAAAGGGCTATCCTCAAAAGACATTTCGGAGATAACCGGGCTTAGCGAGAAAGAAATAGATAAATTATAGAGCGTAGTTTAAAATCAACCCTCCAACGGCTCAAAGCCGTCGGAGGGTTTCTGATAGTAGTCTTAGTTTATAGAAATCAACTCCACGTCAAAAACAAGGGTCGTGTTTGGTCCGATAAGTTCGGAAGCACCACGTGCACCGTAGGCCAAGTCAGAAGGGACATACAATTGCCATTTTGAACCCATAGGCATCAATTGCAAGGCTTCAATCCATCCTCCTATTACGCCGTTTACAGGAAACGTAGCCGGTTGGCCTCTTTCTACCGAACTGTCGAAAACTGTTCCGTTGATTAAAGTACCATGGTAGTGCGTGGTTACTTTGTCTGTAGCCGTTGGTTTTGGACCATTTCCTGCAGTCAAAATTTTGTACTGAAGACCACTTGCAAGGGTGATTACTCCTTCTTTAGTACCATTTTCTTTCAAGAACGCAGCGCCTTCTTCTACGTTTTTAGAATGTTTGCTTGCCTGTATTTTTTCAAAGTAATCGTTTAGGATTTTTCCTCCCTGAGCAGCATCAATTTGTAAGGATTTGTTGCCAATAGCATCGGCAATAGCTTGGTTAAAAACGTCAAGATTAAGATCGTTGAAGCCCTGATTTTTCAGACTGCTTGCTATGTTTACCCCAAGGCTATAACTCACTTGGTCTTTTTCTGTTGTAAGTGTCATTGTTTCGTTGTTTTGTAATTCGAGTGCAAAGTTCTGGCTTTAAAGGGTAAATAAAAATTATTCTACGAATTTTTATCCCCGAAAAAAGGATTGCGTGTCTAGAGGGTGTAATAAAAAAAGTAAATGTTCTGAGTAATAGCGATACAAAAGACAAAAAGATAATGTAAATTGCAACATCCACAAATTAATGGGTATCAATTTCACTTAGAAATTGGGCGTATAAGAATTAAACTATTCTAGTAGAGTCAATTATGGCAAAATCACAGGAAACATTCAACAAAAAAGAAGCGGAAAAGAAGAGACAAAAAAAGAAGCAAGAGAAAGAGCAGAAGAAAGAGGATAGAAAGAACAGTGCCAAGTCGGGAAGTAGCTTAGAGGAAATGATGGCCTATGTAGATGAGAATGGAAATCTTTCGTCTACCCCTCCAGATCCTAAAAAAATTAAGAAAATAAGAGAAGAAGATATTGAAATAGGCGTTCCAAGACACGATGCCTCTCAGGAGACAACGGTTAGAAATGGTATCGTTACGTTTTTCAACGATTCAAAAGGATATGGTTTTATCAAAGATTTAGATTCTCAGGAAAGTATATTTGTACACTTGAATGGTCTTGTAGATAAAATAAAAGAAAACAACAGAGTAACGTTTGAAGTAGAAAAAGGTCAAAAAGGACTGAACGCTATTGACGTGAAATTGGCAAAATAAGCTAGCGTTTAAAAGAAAACGATTCAGATGTCACGTGGCTTTTGCTGCGTGACTATTTTTTGGAATTGTACTTTAGTATTGTTTAAGCCAAAAAGATAATAACGAAATTATTTTGTAAGAGCGATGCGATTTAACGCAATTTCGACTTAGAGAGATCCTGACGTACTATTGTGCGTTGTCTGTGGAGTAGCTAAGTTTTACGGTCAGACCACAATCGTCCAATTCGGCGGCTACCAAATGGCAAACGGCTTCAGAAATAAACACGGACAAGCTTGTAGTCCTTCGATCGTATGACGGTGTCAATTTCATAGAAGTAGCCACTTTAGAAGCGAGAAAGTAGTGAAGGATCAAAGCGTACGTTAAAAAATAGTTTAGCATACGGTATAATTTCTCAACAAGAGAAACTTTTGAGAAATTATACCGTATATTGTTTTATTGTTATTTTTAAAAAAACCTACAAACCCTTATGATTAAAAAACTAATGTTCATTTGTGTCGGAATATTTTTGATATTTTCGGCCGAGGCTCAAAACAAAAAAGCCGCCAAGTACAACAACAAAATCATTGATATGCAGTACAAGCTAGTACCCGATGTCGTGAATTTTTTCAAAGCGTTTGAAGGAGGAAGCCTTACAGACCTAAAAGCGAAGAAAGACATTCTAACAAAAGATTTTGACAAGGCAATAACGAAAGTAAGCGCAATGAAACCGTTTGAGGGAGATTCAAAACTTCGAGACGCTTCTTTGGAATGGTTTAGGTTGTACAAAAGTACTCTTGATGCAGAATATAATCATATAATAGAACTGGCGTCTAAGCCAAAAGATAAGCGTACAGACGATGACAAAGCGAAGCTACAAAAACTTTCAGACGAGTTGATAAGTAGAGAAACAGAGATTGACGTGAAGTTTGAGACGGCTCAAATAGAATTTTCTAAAAGACACAATCTTGAACTAAAAACATACGAAATCGGCCAAACAAACTAATCCAAAACCTTAGCCATACAGATCATGAAAAAAACATACGTTAGTTATATAATAATTTTGCTTGTAGCCTTTTCTCTAGCCGCTTGCGTTAGAGCAAATCCTCATTGTAAAAAAGCCCATAAGAATATTAAAAAATTACATTTGAACAATTGGTAAAACGATCCATGAGACACTAAAAAAGGAGGACGGCTAAGTAGTCGTCCTCCTTTTTTTATAGTTTAAGAGTAAAAGAAGAGATGTTGACAATAATCTTTCTTAGCTTTGCGGTAACGGAAACGGAACAAATTATCAACCGAAAAAGCCCAGTCCTAAGATGAACAAATCTATTGAATTAATCCAAACGAAGATTAGAATAAAAGATATTGCAGCGCGCGCCAATGTATCGGTAGGCACAGTAGACAGAGTATTGCACAACCGAGGAGAGGTAGCCCAAGAAACCCGCGACTTGATTAAAGCAATTATTGAAGAACTGGAGTATAAACCGAATATACTAGCGAGCGTTTTGGCTATGAAAAAGCCGTTTCGGATAGCCGTAATAATGCCGTTGCCGTTGGAGCAAAATTCGTATTGGAAACTCCATTTGTCGGGTATAGAGTCTGCTGTAAATGAAATAAGCCTTTTTGGCGTTTCTATGCAAAAATACTTTTTTGAAATCACAAGTACCGAATCGCTACGCCTACAGTTTGATCAATTAATAGAAAATAAGCCCGACGCCGTTTTGATTGCAGCGGCCTATGGAAGCGAAGGGTACTATATAACGGATACCTTGACGGAAAAGAACATTCCTTATTCGTTTATAGATACCGCTATAGAAAAGAGCGAAGAGGTGCCGTTTTGTGGTCAAGATTCCTTTCAAAGTGGGTATTTGGCGGCAAAACTAATGATCTACGGAATTTCTAAGGAAACAACCGTTTTGCTGGTCAATGTAGGTAAAGATGTATATGCCTCAAAACATCAGCAAAACCGAATCAATGGCTTTAAAACCTATTTAAGTGACCACAACATTACCGAAACCAAAATTCGGATTATAACGATTCCTTCAAACGAGGAAGAGGAAGTGAAAAAAGCATTGAATGCGGCATTTTATGACTATTCTTTTGTGAAAGGATTGTTTGTGACAGGCTATGAAGTGCATAAGATAGCACAATTTGTAGACGAGAAAAAGCTCGGCAACATCCGGATCATCGGCTACGACTTGCTCGAAAGCAATATTCATTACCTTAAAAAAGGAACTATTGACTTCTTAATAAGTCAGCATCCGAAGCGCCAAGGATTTAAAGGCGAGAAGTCCCTATTCAATAATTTGGTGCTAAAATACCCCGTGGCTCCCTCTTTGCCGATGCCAATTGACATTATTACCAAAGAGAATGTTGATTTTTATTAGGAACGCAGGCTTGAAAAGTCCTAATAACGAGGCAAATGATAAATTTTAATAAAAAATATCAAATTTTTCTTGAATTATAGCAGACATTCATTACTTTTGCAATCCATTTTAGAAAGAATGGAAATGCGAAAGTAGCTCAGCTGGTAGAGCGCGACCTTGCCAAGGTCGAGGTCGCGGGTTCGAACCCCGTCTTTCGCTCAAGAAAAGTTATTAGTTTCGGTTATTGGCTACTAGTTATGATATAATACTATTAACCAACAACATACAACTAGTAACTTTTTTGTTAAAAGGCATTCTCGGTATCGATCGGGAGTTTAAATTGCCGGGATGGTGGAATCGGTAGACACGCAGGACTTAAAATCCTGTGACCCTTAAAGTCGTGTGGGTTCAAGTCCCACTCCTGGTACAATGTAAAAAAACCCTTGGTAAGTAAATTATCAAGGGTTTTTTTGTTTAAAAATGTAGGTGCTCGGCGGCACAAAGCCGTTGGATACCTAATCAGGAATGCTTCCTGTTTGGGATTATTTACGATTTAGTTTCGAATTGTTGAATAACATTCATGTTGTTCTGCTGATAGGCAAACGCAGCGAGCACTCTTCTCTGCTATCGGATTTTTATTTTACGCCTCTTAAATAAGTGGCACTAGATACATGATTATTTAGCTTTACGGTCAGGCCATTTATCAATTCTTCTATGAACCTCCTTTAAAGCCTCTGCCATAGTAACACACTCTTTTGTAAACTCGGCATCCGTCATTTTTTTAGAGGGTATTGAGATTGCCCCAAGTTCTTCTAATAGGCTAGCTATTTTTAGGTGCTTTTTCAAATCAATGATAGCTGTTTTGGGAGCGCCCTTCAAATCGGTTTCAATTTTTATTCCTGCTATACGAGCCATAAGCGTTTCTATTATAGTGTAACCAAATATATGAATTTATTGGATAACGAGTTTAGAGGCTTGTATATTAATTTTATTTTACGTCGTTGCAGGAGCTTTTCTTTTGCAACATGTTTCGGGTGTTCAGTAAAACAGAAATTCTCCGGCAGTCGCTCGACTCTTGTCGAGTGACCAATATATTGTTAGTCCTCTGGACGGGTAACGAAGCCTGAAATTAAAAAACTACAGAATCACAAATTAATTTCCCTAATGTATTTTTATATCATTGTAAAATTTAATTTTTATGTCAGAACTTAGAAAAGCTACTACTGAATTAGCCTACTTTTTAACTTTTACAGTAGTAGGTTGGATAGATGTTTTTACCAGAAAAGAACTTGCCGATATTTTAATTGAAAGATTAAAAATAGCCCGACGAGACCATGCGGTTGCCATATATGCGGATGTCATAATGCCTAGTCATGTACATTTGATAGCTCAAAAATTAGACGATAAATTATTGAGTGATTGGGTAGGGGATTTTAAATCTATAACTGTAAAAGATATAATCAAGGCTGTAAATAATGAAGTTTACGAAAGCCGAAAATCTTGGCGTGACTAACTATTCTATAATACCAATTGAACATATATTTTACTCCAAAAAGTTGATAACTTTTTTTTAATTTACATTGGACTAAAATATAAATTAATATATTTGCGTATGGCT
>JAYSUZ010000314.1:0-2945 GCA_043718845.1 Cytophagales bacterium | reverse complement strand
TTTCGGCAAGCTATTAGCAAAATCACATACACTTAAAAAAAAATCCTCAAACGACCATTTACTAAAACGACTTTCGAATAATGAAATAATATTACAAGAAGTCCGTAAATTACTCAATGATTCAATACGAAAGAAACATCAAATTCCACCAGCAGGGGAATGGTTAATAGATAATTTTTACCTCGTTGAAGAGAATATTCGTAATGCTAAATTATATTTTCCGAAAGATTATAGTGAAGAACTTCCGCAACTGTCGAATGAAGATACAGATGGAATGGCACGTATTTATAATATAGTATTACATATTATCGCCCATAGCGACGGGAGGATTGACATTGAAAGTCTAAGCGGGTTTGTTAAAGCGTATCAAACAGTTACAAAATTGCAATTAGGCGAACTATGGGCGATTCCTATTATGCTTCGACTAGGTCTAATCGAAAATCTTAGACGTGTATCTGCTCGAGTAGCTATTGATAGGCTTGATGGAAATCTAGCAGATTACTGGGCAAGACTAATGATAGAAACGGCAGAAAAAGAATCTAAAAATATGATTCTTGTGATTGCAGATATGGCAAGATCTAATCCTCCCATGATGGGTGCATTTATTTCAGAATTGACAAGACTGCTGCGTGGAAAAGGACTTGATTTGGCCTTATCGCTAAACTGGATAGAACTTCAACTGTCTGATATCGGACTTACTAGTACTGAATTAATAAACGCTGAAATACAAAAACAAGCTGCCGATCAAGTTTCTATGAGCAATAGCATTGGAAGTCTCCGTTTGCTAACTGCTATAGATTGGCGAAATTTCATTGAAGAGCATAGTATTGTAGAACAAACACTGCGAGAAGATAGCGGTGGTATTTATAGTTTAATGGATTTCTCTACACGAGATCAGTACAGGCATATCGTAGAAGAAATTGCAAAAAGAAGTGTTCACTCAGAATATGAAGTAGCACGTATAGTAATAAATCTTACAACTCGCAATAAAATCGAAAAAGACGAAGACAATCGAAGTAAACATGTGGGTTATTACTTAATAGAAGAAGGTGTAATTGAAACAAAAAAAATAGCAAAGATGAGATTGCCTATCATCAAAAAAATAAAACAAGCATTAAAAAAATACACCCTATTTACATATTTATCTTCTATTTTCTTAATAACAGTAGCGATCACATTACTAATTATAGCATATGCTTATTCTGATACTAATACCACATCTTTACTCGTCGTGATTGGTATATTAACATTTATATGTGCTAGCCAACTTGCTCTATCTATCGTAAATTTCATTTCTACATTACTCGTTAACCCAAGGTTATTACCGAGAATGGATTTTTCTGATAAAATTCCAATGGATTGTCGAACGCTTATTATCGTGCCTGCAATGCTTTCTAGTACTCAAGAAATAGAAAAATTAGTAGACGCATTAGAAGTTCGTTTTCTAGCAAACCGAAATAATAATTTACATTTTGGTTTATTAACAGATTTTATGGATGCTGCACAAGAGACCCTTCCTACAGATAAGCATTTGGAGGCCTTAGTGAAATCTAAAATTGAAGCCTTGAATAGAAAATATCAACGAACTGAAAATGACTTATTCTTCCTATTTCATCGTCCAAGAAGTTGGAATCCTAAAGAAAATGCTTGGATGGGATATGAGCGAAAACGCGGCAAACTTTCTGCCTTAAATTCAATATTAAGAGGAAATTCAAAAGAAAAATTTTCAACTATAGTAGGCGACCAATCTATTTTCCCCAGTATAAAATATGTAATTACTTTAGATGCCGATACGCAGTTGCCGATGGGATCTGTATGGAAATTGATAGCAACTATGGCACATCCATTAAATCGTCCATGGTACTGCGAACTTAAAAAAAGAGTAACAAAAGGTTATGGTATTCTTCAACCCAGAATAAATTTGAGTTTACCAGACACAAATAGCTCTATCTACACAAGAATGCATTTAAAGGATTCGGGAATAGATCCATATACTAGAGTATCTTCCGATGTTTACCAAGATTTATTTTCGGAAGGGTCTTTCATTGGTAAAGGAATTTACGAAGTAGATATTTTTGAAAAAGTACTTAATGGGAAATTTTTAGAAAATCGTATTTTAAGTCATGACTTATTAGAAGGTTGCTATGTAAGAGCAGGGCTAGTAAGCGACGTTCAATTGTTTGAAAAATACCCCACCAGTTATCGATCAGATATGAAACGGTTTTATCGATGGATTCGTGGAGATTGGCAAATTTTATTTTGGTGCTTGCCATTTATTCCAGATCCAACAAAGCATTGGCATAAGAACCCGATCTCAGGCTTGTCTAAATGGAAAATAGCAGATAACATAAGACGAAGTTTAGTGCCGATAGCACTTACCGCACTTATTATATTAGGATGGCTTTCTTTCTCGTCCTCTTTATTTTGGACAATGGTTGTTTCAAGTACTATAGCAATTCCAATTTTCATTACATCTGTTTGGAATACTCTAAAAAAGCCCAAAGAAGTTGTCTTACTTCACCATATAAAAAATTCTATTCTTAGTGTCGTAGATATTTTCATAAAAACTTCGTTCAGCTTCCTTTGTTTTCCATACGAAGCATTTTCAAATTTAAAAGCTATTGCTGTTACAACATTTAGAATGACCTTCACAAGAAAAAAACTTCTTGAATGGAATCCATTTGCAAATGAAGAGATTGCTAACCCATCAAGCCTATTCGCCTCCTATTCTTCTATGTGTATGGAACCTATTTTTGCTATGTTAATTTTTTTTTATTTAGCGATTTCAACACCTATTAAATTATTTATAGTTGCTCCTATCCTATTACTCTGGATTATTACGCCTTTTATTACGTGGTGGATTAGCAAACCCTTAAAAATAAAAGCGGCTATTCTTACAGACGAACAAACAATTTTTTTGCAAAAACTTGCTAGAAAAACGTGGA
>JAYSUZ010000313.1:0-2946 GCA_043718845.1 Cytophagales bacterium | reverse complement strand
TGTGAGCTTGGATTTGCTGCGAAAGATGTCCTGTGTACGATCCAAATGGATTTGTTTTTGATATGAAAATAAGTACCGTTGATTTCCCTGAATTGTCTTCTATGAAAGGATTAATGTGGCAATATGCGGGGAATGACCCTAAAGAAGACCCCAACGTAAATAAATATGTATTTAAGCGAAATTGGAGTAATGTGAAACTCGAAGTACTCGATAGAGAGAAATCGTTATTTAAATTAATTTTATACGATACTAAATCTAGTTTTCAAACAACCATAACGCCCGTATTGGCTGGTAAAAGTTATGACCGAGCAATGAAAATCTACCAAAAGAAATTTGATGCGTATTCAAAAGTATATGCCGATCGAATAGCGAAAGAAGCAGTTGAAATGACCAACCGCTCGATGATATACCGTACCGTTGGAATATCCAATTTTGGAAGGTACAACCACGATCGAATTGTGTCGAATTCAAATCCACGGATAGCGGCCAGTTTTGAGCTGGAGGATGGAGAAGAATTAGGAAATGCCACTATCTATCATTTATACGGTGGTGCCGCTACCGTGGTAAGGTATCCTGCAGACAAATGGAATTCATTTGCGTTTACAAATGAAGGAGGGAATTGCCTGGTGGCATTTTTAGAAAATGGCAAAGTGGCTACTTTCCCGAACGAAGAATTTGCAAAATTAAACGACAAGGAAATTGTGAAGAATAAAAATTATGCCTTTAAATTAAAAACAAGTACATCGCTTGATTCGGAAGCATTGCGTAAACTATTGAAAATATAACTAACAAATCGAAAATATGAATCGATTCGTATTTATAGTTATAGCCTATACGCTATTGGCAACAGGAAAGGCACAACAAGTGTCTTCTCTGTTGCCAATAGTCGAAAATGGCAAATGGGGTTTTATAAATCGTAGTGGAACTATAAAAATTGCACCGTCATTTGACCAAGTAGGAACTTTTGAAGGGGCTTTAGCTACCGTACAGAATGGCGAACTTTTTTATTTGATAGACACTACAGGGATGTTGGTTTTCAAAGAAGGCTTTAGCGATATTTCTATACTTTCAAACGAGTTTGTAGCTATAAAGAATGGAAATTTCGCACTTGCCGATAAATATGGGCGTATTTTTTCTCCATTTTCCTATTCCTTTATTTCAGATTATAAATTAAATACCTTATTGCTGAAATCGGATACTACTTCTTACGACCTCTTCAATAAGAGTAGAAAAGTCCTGCGTATTGAAAAATACAATAGGGTAGAGGTTCATCTTGAAGCGGCGTATATTGACGTAAAGAAAAATAACAAGGTAGGAATATTGGATTCGCTACACCACACTGTACTCGCTCTAGTTGAAGGCGAAAAGGCGCTTATGGATAAAGGTGTCTCAATTGTGAAAACAAAAGAAGGATTTAAAATTTATAAAGATTCGATCCATACTTGTGGCGACACCTTATTGTGGAAAAATTATCGTGTATTGTCAAAAAAATACGTAGAAGTTTGGAATCATCCTGCACGAAAATTTATTATAGTTACCTCAACTGGAAAACAATTTCCATTTAGCAATTTTACCTCTTGTGAATTGTTCGAGTCCTCTTTTTTACTTGTTTTAAAAGGCGCCAAAAAAGGGCTGTTAGATGAACAAGGACAAGTGGTTCTGCCGCTCGATCATGACAAAATTGAACAAGCAAGCGATACTACAATTCGTTTTTCAAAAGGGAAAAAGGTAGGAGTGGTATCCATTGAAGGGAAACTAATTTTCCCATGTCAGTTTGATTGGATTGATAAATTTGATGAATACGGAATAGCTCTAGCCATGAACGATAGCTTGTATGGGATTGTAAACAAAAAAGGAATTATTTTAGTCCCTTGTCACTACGATAACATAGAAATT
This sequence comes from Cytophagales bacterium, assembly GCA_043718845.1. Classification (GTDB taxonomy): domain Bacteria; phylum Bacteroidota; class Bacteroidia; order Cytophagales; family Cytophagaceae; genus JANYCO01. Next base: position 1,050 of record JAYSUZ010000313.1, on the reverse strand, counting down.
ACAACCGAAAGTTGGAAATGTTTTCGTAGAAAAAGTATGGATTTATACAATCTTAAAAATCCTTATACCATAGACGAGTTACTTCATTTTAATACGGTGGGTTCCGTTTCAATTAAAAAGATTACCAGACGAAATTTTGAATTTACGAATTTGATAGAGGCCGCTCCGGCTGTTGCGAGGAAGATTATAAAAACTAAAGAGGGAAATTATAGATACAATTTTGTAAAACATACGTATTCTATAAAGTCAAAAATGAAATGTTTACGCGTTCAGAGTTTTTTAAATGTTTCTAATTTATATGGGGCATTTAGTTATATAGAAAATCGAGTAATAGCTACTACTAAATATTGGGATATTTCACTCGAAGAATTGGAAGTACAAGAATTCGCAAGAATAATTTTAGTTGGTGATTGGCAAGGTTTATTAGGAAGGAAAGGACAATTGAAAACTACTTTTCCGCTTACAAAAAATGGTAAAATAGCACCTACTCCCATTACTTATATAGGCCCTTTTGTGAATGGTTTGGCACGAATTAATTTGGGAGGTACATATTGTAAAGGCAATGACATTAAAGATCCCAATCGAGCGACTTTTCCTGCAAGTGGTCTATCGTGCATAAATGGCAAATGGGGTTTTCTAAATGGTAATGGCGAAGTAGTTGTTCCAATAGAATTCGAATACGCTTCTGATTTTTTTAGAGGAAGGGCGATTGTGAAAACGAAAGGTAAATATGGTGTAATCGATACCCTTAATTCCTATATTATTAAACCTGAATACGATTTGATTTCTTATTTGGAAAAATCAGATTATCGGTATTTTGTGCTTGTGAAAAATAAAACAGAAAAAGGTATACTAAACGATAAAGGTAGAGTAATACTGCAAGCTCAGTTCGAAGACCTGCAACGTCAAAATTGCAATAGAATTCCTGTAAAAGAAGGCGGACTTTGGGGTGCTTGTGATTTTACAGGACATCTCGTACTGCCTTGTTCGTATGACTTTATCACTCCTTTTGAGGAAGGGAAAGCCGCTTTTAAAGTTAAAAACAAATGG
>JAYSUZ010000312.1:0-2953 GCA_043718845.1 Cytophagales bacterium | reverse complement strand
TTCGTATTTCATAGGAAAATTTTGGGAATGTTGAACACCAAAGGTAAGTCTTCCATATTCCCCTAAATCAGGACAAGAATTAGAACAAATACTCCCTGGCATAATCGATTTGAGCGTATCGCAGAAATACCCTACAGGCGTTAGTGTCACCGGTAATACTTCCCATTTCAGTCTAAACCAAACAGAATAACGATTGCCGTCGCAATCTAATTTTATGTCATTTTCAACATTGGGTGAATAGTCTTTTAAATAAAGGACATAATCATCCAACGAACAGCGCCCCTCGTCCTTTTTATTGAAATCGCAAACACCCCCTTGGTCGTCTTCAAAGGCACTAAACGAGACCTTAACCGAATCTCTATTCCCTTCAATTGTTCTGCTAAATATACCCCAACCATCTGGATACCCAATTTGTTTATACCGAGAAGCATTGCCTCCATAAAGCGACATAATAGCCCAAGCCCCAGGGTCAAACAATCCCAGCCAAAGAGGAGGTTTGGTTGGGATTTTTGCTACAAAACACTCTAAAAGAGGCAGCCCTTCTACGTATGCCTTAAATACAAAATCATTATTCCCTACACTTTCAAAATTATCGTTGGCTCTAACTAGATAAGGCACAATGGTGATTCTAACACTATCGTTTATGATTTCGCGTGGAGGATACGACTGCCCTAGCAACACATTGCCTAAAAGCAGAAACGATAAGAGAAAAGTATATTTAAAAATACGCATAAACAGGTTTTTAGATAAGAATAGCTGGACTTATTTTCTGTAATTTGGTTATGGAAGCCATTCAAGACCTATTTGAATATGGCCATTTTCTGAAGAGTATTTTGAAGGATAAATTATAAACCCTGAGCAATTACCACTACAATTAGATTTTGCTGTTTGATTATTAGCAATACTATTTATACCTTCTATTTCCGCTACATTTTTATGATTATCGTCATAACAAACAATATCGAATGAACGACCAGAAACAATGTCAATAATTTTAGGGGTAGTGAACGTGACAGATATTGGCAATTGATCATGTGTGAGGTTAGGATATAAACCTGTTAAATCTTGGTAGCCATAAGTAGGGTCAATATAAGCAAACGTAATATCTGGCCCCGTTCCATCGCTGTCCCAAGAGTGTCCTGCATTATCGGTGTCTCTAAAATTCATAAGTTTCACGGAAGTGACTTTTACTTTTGTAGGAACTCCAACTATAGTAATCGATTGTGTTTTGTCGGCAGATTTATATGTAGTGGGATCTGAATAAACTTTAGTAGTCAATTTAATATCATGCGCGCCATTTGTCACGTAATAATACTTGAAGGTATAATCATCACCAATTTGCACTCCTGTCCCTCCCATATCCCAATATGGCAAGCCATTACCATTATAGGTAACTTCTACACCGCCATGGTCAATATAGGTGTAAGTGAAATCTGCTACGGGTTTGTCTTTTTTATCCTTCTTACAAGCATAAAAACCAACCGAAACCACTAGGAGTAAAACAATTAAAAAAAGTTTATTTTTCATTATAAAAGTTTGAGTTATGAACTGTTGAAATTTGTTGCGTAGGTCAAAGTTACTAAAATAGACGCAGATAACAAAAAAAGGGTTGTAATTAATGATGAGGTATGGTAAATAAATCGTATTGTGCTACATCAGAAATTTGCTTATACCGAGAAGCATTGCCTCCATAAAGCGACATAATAGCGCCAGGGTCAAAATAAAGAGTCAATGTTACCAACCGTCTCTTTAGCTGTCAACTAAAAATGCAGGAAGGAGTAAAGATTCATAAAAAAGAAAAAGAGATTTTTAAAAGTAGTATTTTTTTAGTATTTTTAATTATTATAGTAGAAAGGACACGATTTCAAGGATTTTGAATTAAGTGTAGTGGAAAACCTATCTTTAGGCTGCGGAATGCCTTATCAAAAAGGTAGACCATTTCATAAAAGCTTCTAAATTAAATGCACTCTAAAATATTTGAATTATGATACTACAAGTAATTACTCCGCAACAAGAAACGTTTAATTTACCTGTTTCTCTGCCAAAAAATTATTTAGGCAAACAAGTACATTGCCTTTTTTATATAGAGGAAGAGGCTAAAACTATTTCTGTAACAACTCCTACTAAAAAGAAGCCTTCTGATTTCTTTGGTATTTTGACCAAAACCGAAGGTGAGAAATTCCAAAAACACATTGAGCAAATAAGAGGAGAATGGGACAGAAGTATTTAATAGACACCAACGTAATATCGCATTTGTTTGCCGATAGATTACCCAAAGTTGGTAAAGAATTTTTAGCGACTATTATAAATACAGATTTTGTGATTTCGGTAGCCGTAGAAATAGAGGTGTTAACTTATCACGAAACGCCCGAAAAAATGCCTCTTATCGAAGAGTTTATCCAACTGGCAACCATTCTTCCATTGGACAAGGAAGTAACCCAAAAAGCAATTGAACTTCGTAGGAATTACAGAAAAATGAAGTTGGGCGATGCTATTATTGGTGCAACTGCCGTAGTACACAGCCGTACTTTGATAACCAACAACACCAAAGATTTTGCTAATATTAAAGGGCTTAATCTTGTAGATCTTCATAAAATTTAATGAAACTGGGTAAGATGATATTTTCAATTCAACAATTCCGATGGCGCGAGGTACTGCCTCGTGACTAACTATTCTATAAGCCTCTGGCTTATGCAGCGTAGATGCACCAACTTTACTAGCAAATATAAAACACAGCATAAACAACAACCCTACAATGATGTATTGTAAATAAGCCGTATTGTGCTACATCAGAAATTTGTTTGTACCGAGAAGCATTGCCTCCATAAAGGGACATAATAGCCCAAGCGGTAGGGTTAAATAAAGAGTCAATGTTACCAACCGTCTCTTTAGCTGTCAACTAAAAATGGCGGAAGGATTAAAGATTCATAAAAAAAGAAAAAGAGATTTTTAA
>JAYSUZ010000311.1:0-2964 GCA_043718845.1 Cytophagales bacterium | reverse complement strand
ATGTAATATCAAAAGATACGATTAAAAGTATTTGCGGGTTTGAGTATATATTATCGTGTCCTGTTTGGTCTAAAACTTTAATTTAATTGGTATAATCTAAGTTTTAAGTATTATTTGTATAAACACCCAAACAGTAATTTGGCTAAAATATACCTGCGAATCACTGTAAATCGGAAAAAGGCAGAACTTGCCTTAAATTACTCCATTCCTCCCGATGAATGGGACGAAACTAAGCATAAAAGATAAAAAACTCAACGAAGAACTCGTTTATATAGAATCTAAAATCGCTGACATAAAAAGAAACTTGGGTTTTCAAGGAAAAGAAATTACTACCCAAATCATTAAAGACCTATACATTGGTAAAGTGGAAAAAGATACTGAACTCGTGGAGTATTATCAGGCATTCATTGATAGAATTGAAAAACTAAGCAACCAGTACTCTCATGTAGTCATTGGCAAATACAAGAATAATTTACAACGAATAAAAAATTTCCTCGCTACTCAAAAAGTACATAACGTTACCCTTAAAAACATCAATTATAAATGGTTAGGTGATTTTGATTACTATATGCTTACCACCGCAACCAAACAATACGAAAGACCTTTAGGGAGAAATACCGCAAACAAGCAACACGATTGGCTTCGGGCTATACTTATAAAAGACTGTAAATAAGGGCTTATGGTTAAAAATCCCTACCACGACTTTAAACTAAAAGATGAGAAAACTACCCGTCAGTACCTCACCCAAGAAGAAATAGATGAGATGGTTAAACATACTTTGGCGGATAATGCAAGTTTGAAAAAAGTGCGTGATATGTTTTTGTTTTCCGTCTATACAGGACTTCGATTTTCAGATGCCATTTCTTTAAAAACAGAACATATCAAACAAACCTGTGATGGTAAATATTGGATAGATAAAGAACAAGTAAAAACGGAAGAAAAAGTAGTTGTTCCGATGTTCAAATATGCCGCAGAAATATACAAGAAATACGACAATGAGGAACGGAAAATTACTGGATATATATTACCCAGATTGTCTAACGCAAAACTTAATGCCTAACTGAAAACCATTGCTAACCTAGTCGGCATTCAAAAGAAACTGACCCACCACATAGCTCGTCATACCTTTGCTACGACTATTACGCTTTCAAATGAAGTTCCCTTGGAAGTGGTTAGTAAATGGTTGGGACATACAGATATAGAAACCACCCAGATTTACGCCAAAATTACCAATAAATACGCTTCTGAAATCGCTAGAAAATTAGACTTGAAATTATAATAATCAAGACCATTTTCTGTTATATCTTTACATAAACGCTGTCTTTTGTAAAGAATGAATAACATTTCTGGACAATACTAAAAATCATTCCGACCACAAACAAACTGCTTTTCGGGAATCCTTATACCTTTCCGTTCAGGATGCTTTGAAAAGACATTCTTAAAGGAAGTATTTATAAAATCATTTTTTAAAATAACATAAGAAAATATCCACTCTAAGCGTTTAAAATAAAATACTAATTCTTAATCAGGAAAAAATGAAAGAAAAAGAACAACCGCTATCGGAATCACCAAAGGTATTGTAAAGTTCAAAGTCCTTATAAAAATAGGGGCTTTGGGTTCAAGTATTTCGTACAAATATAGTGGGGCAATAGTGGGGCAAGTGGGGCAACAAGAACACATCGAAGTTTTAAAAGTAAGATGCTTAATTGTAGATAAACATACCTTAACTACTCTCTGAATTCTCAAAATAGGGAAAAATGCGAGGAAAAATTTGGCATGAATTCGTCAGCGACTACCCTGAAAGCGGGTTGAACTTAACTTAAAAGAACATAGAATCATGTTATTGGACAGAATCCATTACACTCTCTGCGTCTCTTGTTGATTACTTTTGCACGGAAATAGGAAATACTGATAAAAAAGGAGATAAATTTGTGAAAGGCACACTTTTGTAAATCTAAGGGTATGCCAATGCAGATATACTGCATTATAAATATTGATATTTGTACGAAATTTCAAAGAATTAACAAAATAAAGAACCTCATAAATGTCAGAAGACCAAAAAAAGCAACTGGAACAACAACTTTGGAATATAGCCAATACACTAAGAGGCAAAATGAATGCGGATGAATTCCGTGACTATATTTTGGGGTTTATTTTCTATAAATACCTTTCTGAAAAAATGGAAATTTATGCTAATACCATTTTAAAACAAGACAAAATTAAATACAAGGAGATAAAAGAAAACACCAAGCAGGGTAAAGAATATATTAAAGTAATGAAAGAAGAAGCCTTAGAAAAATTGGGCTACTTCTTAAAACCATCTGAACTATTTAGTGAAGTTGCCAAACGAGGAAATAGTGATGTAGAGGGAGAGAATAATTTCATTATTGAAGACCTGCAAAAAATTCTGACCAATATACAGCTTAGTACAATGGGTACAGAAAGCGAAGAGGATTTTGACAATCTCTTTGAAGATATGGATTTGAACAGCACCAAACTCGGAAAATCTCCCGAAGCTCGAAATGAAATTATAGCCAAAGTACTTTCGCATTTAGATAAAATAGATTTTAAACTTGAGAATACTGAACTCGATGTTTTAGGTGATGCCTACGAATACCTCATTGGACAGTTTGCCAGTGGTGCAGGAAAAAAAGCGGGGGAATTTTATACCCCACAGGAAGTAAGTACCGTATTGGCAAAAATTGTTACTACTGGAAAAAAGAAACTGAAATCAGCTTATGATGCTACCTGTGGTTCTGGTTCTCTGTTGCTGAGGGTTGCCAAAGAAGTAAAAGATGTAAGTAAATTTTACGGACAGGAATTGAACCGCACTACGTACAATCTCTGTCGTATGAATATGATTTTGCACGGCGTTCATTTCCTTAAATTTGATATTAAACAAGAAGACACACTCGAACATCCGCAACATTTGGGATTAACCTTTGAAGCCATTGTTGCCAATCC
>JAYSUZ010000032.1:0-2174 GCA_043718845.1 Cytophagales bacterium | reverse complement strand
TACGGTTGGGATTTACTGCACCCTACCTATTCCGCAACGATAAACATTCCTAAAAAATCTATACAATCTATTGAAATAGATCCTAAACATTATTTGGCAGACATCGATCTTACGAATAACAAATGGGGCAATCATGGCATTCGCACTACCCAATTCGACCACCGTATTTCCAATACCGTACGCTGGGACAAGCAACGAAATTTCCTTCGCCCTGATGTATGGTACAATAGTGTAGACGGCGTTCAGCTTGGTATACACGCCGAAGGTAGCTATTTTGGAAAATACAATTACGCCGCCTCAATATGGGGTAATACTACTTTAGGACATTGGGAAAACGTAACCTACGACAAAAATTTTATTCCTTTAGCATTTACGCTCTCAGGAAAAGCTACAACCAATAAATTTTGGAAACAATCCTATGTATACGATAACATCTCCTATTATGGCGGTATCTCTACCGTAAAATTGGGCTTTGAAAAAATATTTCGTAAGCAAGACCAACGCAATCCTAAGTACTCTAAATTGTTTTTTAATGTAAAAAGTCTTTATAATTATGAAAACTATAATCAATATTTAGTATATCCTGAGCTATGGGGAATTGGTACTTATAAATCTAGACTCCACAATAACAGCATAAACCTTGGATACTTTAGAAATTATTATTACAAAAAAGGAACGGGTGAAGTGACGTTCAATATTCGATCGCCTTTTATAAATTCAGATTACAATTATTCGTACTTCAATTTAAATTCGATAAACAGCATCGCACTTTCTAAATTTGAAATTCGGTCACGTATGTTTGCTCAATTAGGCTACTCCCTCTCCTACCCAAGAGAATCGGTGCTTATGCTAAGCGGTGCAAATAGCGAAGAACTCTTGGACAATAAATATACGAGAGCGAATGGTATAATCCCTACAAATTGGCTTGACTATGGCGCTACAACCAATCACTTCCAATATGGAGGAGGCTTAAATCTTCGTGGTTATAACGGTTATTCGGCTACAGAAAAACACAAACTAAACGGGATCGACAGTTTGTATGTCGGTTATTATTCCAACAGTGGCGCCAGTTGGAATATAGAAATAGACGTTGATAAATTCATAAAAATAAAACCAAAAGGCATTACCAAAAATTTAAAAGTAGACACCTATCTATTTAGTGACATGGGGCTATTGTTTTTCCAAACAACCGCTAACCGTTACATTCCCGGTAAGTTTAGAATGGACGCTGGATTGGGAAGTGCTTGGACCATTAAATTTTCACCGTACCAACTCAATCCGCTTATACTTCGATTTGATATGCCTTTCTTCCTAAGCGCTCCTCCAGATGGAGAAGCGAATCTAAAAATTAGGTATCTAGTAGGCGTTAGTAGGACGTTTTAAAGTGAAATTGTTACGTTATGCTAAAATTAAGCAGCATCGTAAATAACCACTTTCTCGAATAGTCCTCTAAATTCTTCTAGGAATGCTTTATGGATTTCATGCACTTGGTATACATCATGGCCTACTAAATCGTCAAATAGAATTACTAACGAAAAGGTATAGCTAGTATCTACTACTGCTCGGCTAATAGGCGCTGGGGTTCCGATATAAATCCCTTTTACGGTTTCCACCTTTTCTAGTGTTTCCAATCCTTTACGGAATGCATTTTTCTGATCTTCTGTGGTGTCGGCTTTCAGCCAAAATAAGACGTGATGGGTAAGCATATTTTTTAATTAACTTTTTAGTTGATGGATTCTATAATATTTTTACTTGGCTCTACAATAATATATATATAATGGTGCATTGTCTTCAATAGTACTTACAAAAAATTTATCGTTGCTAAGTTTTACTAATTTATACTCGTGTACATAATTAATAATCTTACCATTTAATTTTTGTTTTGTATTTTCCACCAACACATTATCTACCAAGGACCAACTTCCATACCGACGGTCTTGTACCACAGCTGTACTATCTTCTAGTACTTCTGAGAATACTTTTTTCTTAAACACATAAACAAGATCTGCCGTTTCTTTTTGACAATTTTTGCACGTCTCATCGTGCGTATTTTCATAACAATATTTTATATACCATTTACCTATCATCTCATTTTCGGTGATGGAGCTATCGTTGCTGTAGTTACTAGAGGAAATAGACAGCAACAGAGATATTAATTTTAGAATCATTTTTTT
>JAYSUZ010000310.1:0-2969 GCA_043718845.1 Cytophagales bacterium | reverse complement strand
TTTAGAATAAACGGAAAAACTAACTAATAGCAACAAAGGAGACCCTCTACTTATCCAACTATTGATTGTTGGATAATCCGACCAAATATATTGAAATCCAGTACCATCTTCCGCCAATGAAATCAAACAGCAGCACAATACATAAATTACGTACAGAAGATAGACCTTTTCTTTCATTGATATATATACCAATATATTGTAAAGCGCCATAATAATCATAATGCCATAAAACATACCAAGCATATAATATTCATTCAAAGCATAATATGTAAAATAATTAGCACTCTGAATCTTGAATATAAATGGATTATGATTGCGGGAAGTTACACGTACATAGTAATTCTGAGCAATCGTATCGGTAGGAATATCGAAGAAGAAGTTCTTGTGTGCGTATGGTCTCAAATTAAACGACTGCGTATAACCCGCTTTCAACAAACCATACGTACCATATTTAGCAGGAAAATAAAATTCTAAATTGTCAATATGGGGATCTGCATTTTCAAACACCCATCGCTTAGAATTTCCCTTGGCTTCTTTGAGCGAAAATTTGATCCAATAAGAATACCGTACATTTTTTACAAAGGCAAATTTCGGAACAGCCTTATTTAATACAAAACGGTTGGACACACATACGTCTGCTATTGAAAGTTTATTTGTAGAATCCTCCAAAATTTCTAATTGCGACCCAATCAATACTACATCCGATTGCTGATCATTTAAAATACAAGTCTCCAGTTCTTGTGCATAAACCGTAAAAAAAAGACTACATACGAAGAGTATTGACAAAACTACATTCTTGACCATAGAATAAAAGTAACAAATTTTTTAATTATAATAAGAATATTAGGAGAAAAAAAATAAAAAAGGAGTAAATAATACTCTTTTAAATCAATAACATCAGATTGTGCTTATAAAAAATGTGCTTTATCTGTACAATCGCAAAAAGGATTTAATTCTCATTAAAATGACACTTCTATCTGCAATTCTAAAAAAGTTTTTTTATAGATTGCATGGATAAAGACTAATAATAGTAAGAAATGGGAATTCGATCGGTTTTAAGCAAGCCTCTTGCCTCTTATGTGGTAAGTAAACAAAAGAAGTGGGCAAGTCAAGCAGGGGAAACGCAGCAGCAAGTATTAGATTATCTTATTGATAAAGCAACACTTACAAAATTTGGCAAAGACCACAATTTCTCTTCTATAAAAAACTACGAAGATTTCAAACGAAATGTCCCCGTGAGGGATTATGAAGGTTTAAAAGATTATATAGAACAAGTCGTAAAAGGTACACCTGATGTTTTATGGCCAGGAATACCCCAGTATTTTGCCAAAACTTCTGGTACTACCTCTGGCGTAAAATACATTCCAATAAGTAAAGATTCCATTGGACACCATATTAATGGAGCAAAAGATGCCTTGTTGAACTACGTCCACAATACAGGAAAATCGCTTTTTCTTGATGGTAAATTAATGTTTCTCTCCGGAAGTCCTGAAATGGAAAAGAAAAACGGCATTTATGTAGGTCGACTTTCGGGTATTGTAAACCATCATGTACCAAGTTACCTACGCACCAATCAGAAACCTTGCTACGAAACCAATTGTATGGACGATTGGGAAGCGAAGTTGGATAAAATTATTGACGAAACACTAGGAGAACGCATGACGCTCATTTCTGGCATTCCCCCTTGGGCACAAATGTATTTCGATAAAATCGTAGCGCGAACAGGCAAACAAATAAAAGACGTATTCCCAGATTTTTCTTTATTCGTTTATGGCGGCGTAAATTTCGAACCTTACAAAAATAAATTATTCGATACTATTGGTAAAAAAATAGATTCAGTAGAAACCTATCCTGCCTCTGAAGGATTCATTGCTTTTCAAGATTCGATGGAGGAAGAAGGCTTATTATTGCTCTTGAACAGCGGCATTTTTTACGAATTTATTCCGACAGAAGAATATTTCAACCCCTCTCCTACGCGACTTTCTATAGAGGAAATCGAACTAGGCGTAAACTATGCACTAATCATGAATACCAACGCAGGCCTTTGGGGATACTCCATTGGCGATACCGTTAAATTTGTTTCCAAAAATCCGTACAGAATAGTTGTTACGGGGCGTATCAAACATTTTATTTCTGCTTTCGGCGAACATGTAATAGGAGAAGAAGTAGAAAAAGCAATGAAAGCGACTTTATCCAAACATCCTGAAGCGGCACTCGTAGAATTTACGGTAGCCCCTCAAGTAACACCAATAGAAGGGCTTCCCTACCACGAATGGTTTATTGAATTTTCTGCCGCACCAAATAATAGTTCGTCTTTTCAATTGGATCTTGATGAAGCGTTGATAAAACTAAATACGTATTACAAAGACCTCATTTCAGGAAACGTTTTGACTCGTTTGAAAATAACGGCTCTAAAAAAAGACGCCTTCCGCAACTACATGAAAGCACAAGGTAAACTCGGAGGACAAAATAAAACTCCACGCTTGTCGAACGATAGGGTAATCGCAGAGGAACTTACTAAACTTAAACTATGATTTCTATAAACCTAGGTGGCGTACCCGAACATTTCAATCTTCCATGGGACTATGCATTAAAAAACAATTGGTTTCAAGAAAAAGGAATTGACCTGCACTGGACGGACTACCCTGGTGGTACAGGGGCTATGAACAGTGATTTACGAAGTGGAGTACTGGATGCAGCGGTGATTTTAACGGAAGGAATTGTAGCCGATATAATCAACGGCAATAAATGTAAACTTGTGCAATGGTATGTAAAATCTCCATTAGTATGGGGAATTCATGTAGCGAGCAATTCGACTATAAAAACCGACACTCAATTTGCAGACAAAAAATACGCAATAAGCCGCTTCGGCTCCGGCTCCCATTTGATGGCTATCGTAGACGCACACCAACGTGGGCTGGAAATAAAAAAAGAGCAGTTTGTAGTAGTAAACAATCTCGATGGAGCCG
>JAYSUZ010000309.1:0-6500 GCA_043718845.1 Cytophagales bacterium | reverse complement strand
CGATTAGGATCCAATCCTCTAGCACCAATCCCTCGCTGAATACCTGCCGCGTCGCTCTCCCAAATAGTAATACCAGGCACTTTCGCAAAAATTTGACGGGTGCTATTTGTAGCAAGATTTGCATTCAAATCTTTCATCACAATAACCTCATTTTTTTTTCCTTCATAAATAGAAGTACCTTCTACAGACCTCAGCCGCTTTATGCCAAAGGTTTCTTTATTACCTTCCACCACTACCACTTCCAATTCCTTAACTTCTATATCCAGCTTCAGCACTCCTATATCAGTGTGTTCGTCTTTATGGTAAACTTCTCTATTTTTTTTAATAGTAAAAAGCGACGAGACTTCTACTTTATATTTTCCAAATGGAATATTTTTTAAACTGAAATGACCGAGTGAATCAACGTCCGTTCTATATTTTGTATGCGCCAAATGTACCGTAATGGAAGTATAGTGCACCATACTATCATTATCAACGTTCACATAACCTTCTATAGAACCCGTTTGAGCCTGAGCCAGTATTGATGAGCCTAAAATATAAATTAAAGTAACGATTATTTTATACGTAATGTTCATTATTTCTCAAAAGGGATAATCCAATCTTTATGTTTAAAATTCTCAACCTCTCTAACAAGGTCAACCGATGGATCAATAAATAATCTGCTAGCCCTGCCATTTAAGGTTACATAACTTTCTACAAATACCTGCGGCATTTCCATCTTCTTTTTCTTGTAGTCTGCCTCTAGTATTTTGGCATAATAGAGTATCATATCGGGCTGCGTAGCCATCATCTTTTCTTGCTGTTTGGTTAAATAAACGCTATTATCCACCGCTTCGCTTTTTCCCGTTTTGGCATCTTTTACTACAAACGTGGCATATCCCGCTTTTTCCATCAACATCACGCGCCACGAAAAACGATACCCCTCTTCTGTCCAGAACAAGACTCCAGGATAGAAAATGAAACGCAAAGGTAAGATAATTTGAATTAAAAAATGAGCACTTAGGACTACATAAACTACCGTTTTGACTACTTTCTTAGGTTCAAAACAAACCGTTAACGCTTCTCTAAAGACAGCGGGAGATTGTGTTATTTTAGTTAACACCCTAGTATGAAACGATTCGGGTAAAAAAATCAACGCTGCCATCAGCATTATGAAAGGAAACATCCCAATCATCGGAAATAAAATAAAGGTAAGAACATGAAATACAACCACTAAAAAAATACCAACGTAAATAGTCCGCCTCCACATAAGTAAAAAAGGAATAGAAATATCGTATACCATACCTGCCCAACTGAATAAGTACGCAACCCAGCGCTCGTCCAAAAAATAACCGATTAAGGGTACATCGTATTTGGAAGGCAGCCATATACGAAGCGGCATCGCATGCAGCAGCCAATCACTATTAACTTTGGCAATACCCGCATAGAAATAGACGATTGCTAATTGAAATTTGAAAATACTAATACACCAAGCAGGTACATGAGTGCATGCTTTTACCCAACCAAATTTCACATCCAAAGAATAAGCCCTACCAGCGGGAACAAGGCACAGTAAAAAAGAAATGATGCTGATAAAATAATAATGATTCAAATAATTACTTTTATCAATAAGTTCTACATAAGTAAACAGTATAAAAAAAACACTACTACTTATCCTGTATAAAAATCCAAACCCTATAAATAATGCGCTAACCGCAAGCACTATGAAAATCAAATACATTTCAGTGGCTCCTAATGGCTTTACCCATTCAAAACCATAAAAAGGAAAGTAATAGCTCGGCTGTACATATAAGACAGCCACCCATCCTTTCAGCATAAACCGAATCATGCTGATAAATAGTACAAAACCAAAGGCTATTCTGAAAAAAGCCAGTGGAGCACTACTTATATTGCCAAAACAGTGCTTCCTAAGCTTATTTTTTATCCCGTCCATCTATAGAATACCCCAATTGTCGATTTAAACCGTCGTATAAATAAACTATTTACACATTAACTTACTCATTTACAGTAAAATGAATGTATTTAAACATAAAGCTACTATAAAATAATTACTATTTCATAGCGTAAATTAATATTAAAATTATTAAACTTGCAAGCTTATTTGAAATAAGTCTAAATAAACATAACATGAAAAAAATCTATACAATTATCCTATTATGCTCTCTTACAGGTCTTATGAGTTGTAAAAAAGGCAAAGACCCTGAAACTGAATCACGCACTACCGTATTGAAAAAAGAAGCCATAGCAAATTATGCAGCAATTGTCCACGCCAGTTATAGTGATGCCTTAGCTGGAGCGGTAAATTTACAAACAAAAATCAATGCATTTGTAACTGCGCCTGACGCCGCCAAATTGCAAGCCTGTAAAACAGCATGGTTAGAAGCACGTACTCCTTACAATCAAACAGAACCTTACCGCTTTTACAACGGCCCTATCGACGACGATAATGGCCCTGAAGGAGTAATGAATGCATGGCCCTTGGACGAAGTTTATATTGACTATGTAAGCTCAAATGCGACTTCAGGAATCATCAACGACCCTACAAACTTCCCTACAATTTCCTCCTCTGTAATAGAAGGACTAAACGAAGTAGGTGGTGAAACAAATATTGCTACAGGCTACCACGCACTAGAGTTTTTGCTCTGGGGACAAGATCTTGATGCAAACGGTCCTGGAACAAGACCCTATACGGATTACAGCACCGCTAGTAATTTTGCACGCAGAGGCCAATACCTTCAGGCTTGCGCAGACCTTCTTGTAGACAATCTTCAATATGTAGTAGATGCTTGGGCGCCTTCTGTACCCGCAAATTACCGCGCTACTTTTGTGGCAGCAGCACCAGACGAATCCTTGAAAAAAATATTGCAAGGAATTGGGTTCTTTTCTAAAGGTGAAATGGCTGGAGAACGAATGGCAGTAGCACTTTCAGAACAGTTGCAAGAACACGAACATTCTTGCTTTAGCGATAATACTACAAACGATATTCAAGAGTGGAGCAAAGGTATCCAGAATGTATACTTGGGCTCTTATGTAAAAACTGATGGCACAACGGTACAAGGTACAAGTGTGAACGATGTGCTTGCATTCAAACACGCTGACCTTGCTGCAGAAATTACGACCGCTATTGCCTATAGTGTTACAAATTGCAACGCTATCCCTGCTCCTTTCGACCAGCAGATTATAGGTGGTGCATCGTCTGCAGGAGGTGTTAAAATTCAAACCGCCATTACAAGCCTACGTGCTCAAGCCGATAAAATAGCAGAGGCTGCTAGTGTCTTAGGATTAGGAAATATAACGGTAGAATAAATAAATGTAGTATTCGTTAAGACAAAGTCGAGCCCTAACGAATACTACAACACACTTCAGAAGGGGTTAGTTTTAAAAATGAAAATCACGTATGAAATACGGATACTTCTCATTTTTAAAACCAACCCTTTATAATTATCTTTGCATACAACAATACAGCACAAAAGAGTTACATGAAAATTACGTCTGCACAATCCTCCCTACTTCTAATAAGCATCGTATTGTTTAATGCTACTACTATTTTTATTTCGTGCAAAAAGGATACGAAACAAACGTACCCGTGGGAATACGAAGAAGGCGAAGAAAATTCGGCAGGAACACTCACCGTCTTTGACGAATCTGAAAATGCCTACAACCATGCCATACCAGGACTTAGCGACGCTGATGAAACAAAATTTGTAGTAGGAAATTCTTTTAATAAAATGAATTGGGTAATAGCACCTTCCTCGGCAACTGCCACGGATGGCTTAGGTCCTCTATTTAATGCAAAGTCCTGCTCTGGTTGTCATTTCTTGGATGGCAGAGGTAAGCCACCTGGCGATGGAGAAGACTTAATTTCGATGGTTTTCAAACTTGCATCTCCCGGTAGCAACGTACATGGAGGGCCTCTCCCTGTTACCAATTTTGGAGGTCAACTCGGCAACAATGCTATCCCTGGCGCTACCGCAGAAGGTGGTGTGGTAATTTTATATACTACCGTTAGCGGTACGTATCCAGACGGAACTCCTTATAGTCTCAGAAAACCAGGCTACACCTTTGAAAACGGAGCACTTGCTGGAGCACTATTTTCGCCACGAGTAGCACCAAAAATGGCAGGAACAGGATTCTTTGATGCAATCCCTTCTACCACCATCCTTTCTTACGCCGACGAGAACGACCTTAATGGAGATGGAATTTCGGGCAAACCAAATTACGTATGGGATTTTACAGAAAATAAAACCGTACTTGGACGTATAGGTTGGAAAGCCAACACTCCTTCCATACGACAACAAGTAGCAGGAGCCTTTGTAAACGACATCGGCATCACCTCTTCCATCTTTCCAAACGAAGACCTTTCAGGCGATCAAGCAACTAATTTTGCAGGCATTCCTAATGGAGGAAACCCCGAACTGTCCGACGAAATAAGAGAAAAAGTATACTTCTATACTTCTACACTTGCGGTACCATCAAGAAGGAATGTGAAGGACGAAGAAGTACTTCAAGGGAAAAATTTATTTGTAAAAATAGGATGCGGCAGTTGTCATATTCCTAAAATGCAAACTGGTATACACCCCGACATTGCTTACTTGAACAACATAACGATACGCCCTTATACAGACCTTCTACTACACGATATGGGCGAAGGACTCGAAGATGGCATGGTAGACTATCTTGCCACAGGACGTGAATGGCGCACCGCTCCGCTATGGGGCATGGGCATACAGAACACTGTAAATAACCACACAACATTACTGCACGACGGCAGAGCACGCAATGCCGAGGAAGCAATACTCTGGCATGGAGGAGAAGCTAACACCTCTAAAAATCACTTTATGGAGCTAACAAAAGAAAGCCGAGCGCTCCTTATAAAATTCCTAGATTCTCTATAAGCACCCCAAACTAAAATGAAAAATATAGAAAAAAATATCCTAAACGGTACCGTACTACTTCTAGTCTGCTTGGCTGTCTCTTGTAAAAAGAAAGAAAAAGAAAAAGAATTTGACAGAGAAGCAATGCTTCGTACTATCGGTACGGCTATCGTTCTTCCATCCTACACGGATCTCAAAGACAACACGGAGCGTTTATATACTGCCGCCGACAACTTTGCAACCACGCCAAACAATACGAATCTTACCGCACTTCAAAATACATGGAAAGAAAGTAGTACCGCATGGAAAAAATCGGAAACCTATACATTCGCCTACGCGGGCGACAATATGCTGTCCGAACAACTCGATGCGTGGCCTACCAACACTGCCGTAATAGAAACAGAGATTAGCGGCACAAATGCGCTGACAGAAAGTTATATTGCTACTACGGGTACTACCCGCAAAGGATTCCCTGCTATAGAATACCTTATCTTCAGTACGTCTGGCGATGCCGATATACTCACTAAATTTACCACTGACCCCAACTATACTAGACGTCGCGATTATTTAAGAGCGCTTGCTGCAGCTATTAAAACGAAAACAAAAGCCTGCTTCAACAGTTGGGACCCTACAGGAGGAAATTATCTAAACACATTTATTACCAATTCCTCCAACGATGCAGGGTCGTCTGTTTCATCTTTATTAAATGCAATGGTACAAAACCTTGAAGTAGTAAAAAATGAAAAAATGGGTATTCCTTTAGGAAAGAAAAACAGTGGCACGCTTCACCCAGAACTTGTGGAAGCCAAACTATCTGCGCTCTCCATAAGTCATATCAACAACAACCTCGCTACACTTGAAAGCCTATTCCTGGGCAGCGCAAATGGTGTAGACGGAATGGGATTTGATGATTACTTAACATTTGTAAAAGCAGAATACGAAGGACAACCGCTCGTAGAGGTAATCAAAAATCAGTTTACCACTTGCTATGCAACAATGAATGCACTTACACCGCCGCTTGAAACAAGCATAACCACCGAAAATGCTAAGGCCGAAGCGGCTTATCTTGAATT
This sequence comes from Cytophagales bacterium, assembly GCA_043718845.1. Classification (GTDB taxonomy): domain Bacteria; phylum Bacteroidota; class Bacteroidia; order Cytophagales; family Cytophagaceae; genus JANYCO01. The sequence goes on along the minus strand of JAYSUZ010000309.1, from coordinate 553 downwards.
GAAAAAATTGGTTGTATTGATGAAACTAGACATGTCAAGCCAATTGGGCATATTGATAACGTTCAGCGACAACGATGGGGATTAAAAATAAACGCTGCTAGAAGAAATAGCTTAAAATAAAAAAGATGAACGGATACCGTTCATCTTTTTTATTTACAAAATATCGTTAGACGTTAAGCTTTTTTCTTCAACTCTTCAATATCCACTTTTTTGATAGCCGGTACTTTGGTTAATCTTTTTATAGCAGACGTTCTAAGTTTAGAAACGGTCTTATTCATTCTGTCTTTTCTTTTAAGTCTAGTTACGCCCATGTTCGTAGATGTTTTTTATTGGATTGCAAAGATAGATTTTTAATTTTTAAATACAAAACATTGACCAAATTTATTTACTGCCTTATTTTACAACTTACTGTAAATCAGAACAACCAAAAATTCAACCCAATCTTCTTACCGCTTACTGCACACTCACCTTCTTACTCCCCACGCCTCTATCTGTGGTAATTACAAAATTGTACAAGCCTTTGGGAAGTGTAGAAATATCTAATTGTGTAGTG
>JAYSUZ010000308.1:0-6511 GCA_043718845.1 Cytophagales bacterium | reverse complement strand
ACGTGACTAACTATTCTATAAGCCTCTGGCTTATGCATCTTCTAATAGGATACAATAATTAAGATATTCAATTATTTCGTCACTTTATTGATAACCTGATGGTTAAAAGATAAATAAATAATTATTTTGGAATATAAAATCTCATAAGCCAGAGGCTTATAGAATAGTTAGTCACGTGGCCAGAGCCACGCGCCATCGGGTTAAAAATGTTGTTTGATAGTATTTTAAATTTTAAATATATAATTTTTATAATACATATTATTATAAAAATTGTATTGTACAAATAACATAATATATATATATTTGTATTTTAAAAGGTGCAATTATGGAATATTTATTTGAATTATCGGAGAAAAAAGCGAGGGCAGCCTCGTTGGCATTCAAAAGAGACCTTTATGATAAAATAGATTGGGAGAATCGTCTTATAGCCGTTACCGGAGCAAGAGGCAGTGGTAAAACTACCCTAATGTTACAGCGTTTGAAAGCAATAAATGAAAACCAGCAGGCCTTATATTTATCTCTTGATACGCTCTATTTTTCAGAAAATCAGCTGTTGCCCTTAGTAGAAGAGTTGTTGAGGAAAGGTTTGAAATTCCTATTTCTTGATGAAGTACATAAATATCCAGATTGGTCTATCTAAGTTAAAAACCTTTATGATAATTATCCAGAATTGAAAATTGTTTTTACAGGTTCCTCGGTACTAGAGTTGAATAAAGGGCAAGGGGATTTGAGTAGGAGAGCATTGTTTTATAAATTAGAGACGATGTCTTTTCGTGAGTTTTTGGAATTGCAGTACAGCTTAAAATTGCCAGTAGTATCTTTAGCTCAAATTTTAAAAGACCACCGAGAAATTGCCAGCAATCTTACAGCGCAGGTGAAACCTTACAGTTATTGGGACGAGTACTTGAGTTACGGTGCTTATCCCTTTTTTAGGGAAGGTAAAAAGTCGTATCATGAACGGATAAGTCAAGTGATTACAACGGTTTTGGAAAATGATTTACCGTCTGTTTCTGGACTCGATTATTATGGAGTACTTAGAATAAAAAAACTTTTGTCAATCATCAGTCATATTGTCCCGTTCAAGCCCAATATACAAGAGTTGGCACAAAAAGTAGGTACCGATAGATTTACGATTTATAAGTATTTGGATTATCTAGAAAAGGCTAGAATGTTGAATTTATTGCACCACGAAAATCAAGGAATTGGTGCACTTAATAAACCGGAGAAAATATACATGGAAAATACTTCGCTATTGTTTGCGCTCAGTACTACTGAAAAGCCAGAAGTTGGGACATTGAGGGAGACTTTTTTTTATAACCATGTATTGCCACATCATCAAGTTACGTATAGTGGAAAGGGAGATTTCATGTTGGATCATACTTATGTATTTGAAATAGGAGGAAAAAACAAAACCGCCAAACAAATCAAAGACGTATCCGACTCGTGGTTAGCGTTGGATACAATCGAAATAGGAATTGACAAAAGAATTCCGCTGTGGTTGTTTGGGTTGATTGGGAAAGCTAGATAAGAAATTTGGTTAGTATTGACCTTGGACTCTCGATGGCTCTTATGCTGGTTCAAGCTTTTTGCTTGGACCTTCTTTTTTCCAGCGTCCGCTGGAGTAGTGAGCAATAAAGCCGACTTCGATTTGAGTGTTGAATAAAAATAATACACTTTTGCTATATCATTTTTAATTTTCAAATTTTTATAATTCATACACAGGAAATAACATCCCGGAGCGTACGGTTAATTTCATTTTCTAACATTTAATCTATTAACCCCAGCTGCAATAGTAGCTACTCCAGCGGACGCTGGAAAAAAGAAGGTCCAAGCAAAAAGCTTGAACCAGCGGTTACCTTAAGTTGGCGGCTATGGCCATAGCCACGCGCCATCGGAACAACAAGTTTTTTAAATTATCCTTTTCTCCTATACCCATAAAGAAAATACACCACGAGCCCAAGAGCTAGCCACAGCCCAAAGCGCACCCAGTTTTGAAGCCCCAGTTCAGTAATCAGGTAAAGATTGCACGAAAGCCCTACAACAGGTATTAAGGAAAGATTTTTTTTGAAACAATACCAAGAAATTACGAAGGCGTAGGCTATAAAAAACCAAAGTGTTAGGTGTTCTTTTGTAAAGGAACTGAAAAAACGAATAAAATTTTGGTGGTTGAAAAAGTAGAGTAAACCAAGAATAACCAAGAAACTTGCTGGTACGCTGTATTTTGAAGTATAGTAGGGGATTTTAAAGGAGGTATTTTTATTTTTATCAATCAGTACACCTGCACAAACAATGCAGAAAGCGAACAAGGTACCAATAGAGCATAAATCTGTAACGGTGGCATGGTTGAGAAATAAGATGGGAACGGCCACCATAAGCCCTGTAATAATCGTAGCGAAAGAAGGCGTGCGAAATTTTGGGTGTATTTTACCTACTATTTTGGGCAACAAGCCGTCTCTACTCATACTTAATAAAATTCGGGGTTGCCCAAGTTGGAATACCAGCATTACACTGGTCATAGCCACCACAGCGCTTATAGCAATAATTTCGGTAAGAAAGGTGAGGTGGTATTTTTCAAATACAAACGCCAAAGGGTCGCCGACGTTAAGTTCTTTGTACTGTACCATTCCGGTAAGTACAAGTGCTATAACTACATACAAAATAGTACAAATCAATAACGACCAAAGCATAGCACGTGGCAAATCTCTTTGAGGGTTTTTACACTCTTCGGCAGTGGTAGAAATAGCATCAAAACCAATATAGGCAAAGAATACCCCCGCAGTGCCTTTGAAAATTCCGGCGAGCCCATTCGGTGCAAACGGAATCCAATTGTCGGCATTAATATAAAAAGCCCCCACACCAATAACGAGTAAAACGGCTAGCAACTTAATAACGACGAGTATATTTCCTGTATTTTTAGATTCTTTAATCCCAACGTAGACGAGCCAAGTGATCAATACATTGATAAGCAACGCTGGAGCATCTACAATGATGCGAAAGCCAGCCAACTGAGGCGCATTTACCCAAGCATTATACCCTTCTCGGATGGTATAGGATACTTCTTGTCCTTTAGCAGCAAGGTAATCGGCATGAAATTTTTGAGCCGAAAGGTAATCTACCGAAAAAAAATCGGGAATGGGTAGGTTTAAATTTCTAAAGAGTGTAGTGAAATAATTGGACCAAGAAATCGCTACCGCAATATTGCCGATAGCATATTCCATCAATAAATCCCATCCAATAATCCAGGCTACAATTTCGCCAAACGCTACATAAGCATACGTATAAGCGCTACCGGAACCGCGCACGGAGGAGGCAAAGTGTGCGTAACATAAGGCAGAGCACAAACAGGCTACGGCAGTAAATACAAACAACAAGACCACTGCTGGGCCACCATCGAAACTGGCCTGCCCTATGGTGCCAAAAATTCCTGCGCCTATCACCGCTGCTATACCCATAGAAGTAAGGTCTACCAAAGACAGGTTTTTAGCCAATTGGTTTTCGTTTGGGATTACTTCGTTTGGATTTTTTTTACGGAATAGTTTTTCGATGTTCACTGGTGTGAAAAGTTAAGCTATAAAATTACTGTCATCCGACTAATATATAAAGTTATCTCGATGGCGCGTGGCTCCTGCCACGTGACTAACTATTTTATAAGCCTCTGGCTTATGCATCTTCTAATAGTAAGATACTATTAAAACCCGAAATTATCTTGCTGGTTCAAAGCTAAATAATTATATTGGAATATAAAATCTCATAAGCCAGAGGCTTATAGAATAGTTAGTCACGTGGCAGAGCCACGCGCTATCGTAGCTACTCCAGCGGACGCTGGAAAAAAGAAGGTCCAAGCAAAAAGCTTGAACCAGCGGATAAGCAAGATTAAAGTAGTTTGCTAAAAAAATCGAGCGCTCTATTGTCTGACCAATAGTTTCCATTTTTATTGGATTCGTAAAATCCACAGTGGCCACCTTTTTCAGGTGTTTCTAGGAAAAAATTGGCGTTATTTTCAGCTTCTCCAAAAGGGTAACATGCTTTGGCTAGAAAGGGATCGTTGAGCGCACTTACGAGTAGTGTTGGTATTTTTATGGAGGGAATATAAAAGATAGAACTGCATTTTTTATAATAATCCAAGGCGTTTTGGAAACCATGCAGCGGAGCGGTATACCGTTCGTCGAAATCGATGAAATTTTTTATTTTATCGAAATTCGTGTCGTTTATTTTATCAGGATATTGAAGTGCTTTGGCTTTTATTTTTGCATGAAGTGCCGCAAGAAAACGGTTCATGTAGAATTTACTTCCCTTTCCTGCTAGGTGCAGAGCGCCCGCCTTCAAATCGCAGGGGGCAGAAAAAGTGACGGCAGCTTTAATTAACGGTGAAAGGGTATTGTTTTTTTCTCCTAAATATTTTAACGTAATATTTCCTCCAACACTAAAACCAACTAAGCCAATACTTTCATACTGGTTAAAGGAAAGCGCGTGTTGAACCACTAAATCCAAATCGCCCGATTCTCCACTATGGTAAAAACGAAAATTGCGGTTTAGTTCGCCACTACAGCCTCGGTAGTTCCATGACAGTACATCGTACCCCGCATTGGAGGCAGCTCTTGCCATTCCTTTCAGGTACTTACTTTCGGTTTGTCCTTCTAAGCCGTGGGAAAGGAGTAGTAATTTTGAGGAACCTTTTTTAATCCAATCCAAATCAAGAAAATCGCCGTCAAGGAGTTCTAGCCGTTCACGCTTGTAGGTTACCTCGGATACATTTCTAAAAACCACCGGGTAAATAGTTTCTAGGTGCCTAGATATAAATAGGGTAGGGGCTTTGTACGTAGAAGCGATAAGGGGCATAGAAGATTAGAATTTTAGAGTGCTATGCTTCCGCAATCATGATAATTCTATCGCCTTCGGAGAAGGTTATTTTAACAGATTTATTAGGGTTCAATACTACACCATAGTTTTTATCAGGGTTGTCCGCGTGTTTAGCCATGATGTACCCAAAAGCGATTTCATTTCTTTTTAGGGTTGCTTTTATAACCGAAAAGAAATCAGCAGTAGTATTTTCTGGCATGTAATTGCTATAAGGCTTGATATAAATTTCATTTCCTTCGGCATCAAATAAATCGTCGAAAACGATTGATAGTTCTTTGTTTTCAGAAAGCTGCGCGAGTAATAAACTGATCATTCGGTCGCTGATAATAAAATCGTCGGCTTTGGATAAATCGGCAAGTGCACGGTTTTTTAGATCGAGCATTTCGGTGACCATACTTACTTTATGGTTTATTTTGTCCAGTATATCACGAACGTTCATAAGCGTAATAAGCGTGATAGCATCGGCTTCTTGAAGCGGATAGGTATCTGAATAGCTCATTATAATAATGTGGTTGTAATACTTGAAATCTAATTTATTTAATTCTTTACGATCGTTGATATCAATATTTTTATAGCGTATGGTTTGATTTTTCAGTTCTGATGAAAGTGCAGAAATTTTTTCATTTAGTGCGTCGCCTTCTGCCAATACTAGTATTTCAGAACCAGGATTTACATAATTATCCAATTCTTTCACTACAATTCGTGCATTAGAATTCCATCCTAAGATGAGTGTTTTATGCATTTCTTTGAAGGTTTCTTTTTTTAATTCAACGGTTGGCAACTCCTCTATTTTGAACGATTTTGGTTGAAAAATCAACTCCACATCGTCTTCTGCAATAAGGATAAGGTTGTCGTTATTGGACAATTTATTAGTAATGGGAGGGTTGATTTCGACTCTTCCATCGGCGTAGCGAATACCTATGATACACGTATCTTCAAAGCCGTATAATAATTCTTCAAAGGTACGACCTTCTATGTTTTTAATAGGTTGTATATAGATTTCATTGTCGGCATAGCCAAGGAGATTGCTATACACAATACTTAACCCAGATTGACGGCTGCTTTGTACTGTTATTTTTGAGATTACTTCATTGCCTACTAGTATAGTTACTTCTTCTTTTCCTACTAATTTGGCAATATCTTTATTGATATCTTCGTTTATTTCCGCGATGATGTTGTACGGAGCTTTTTTCCGAGAAGGGTTATTGACAATAGCCATGATCGTTTTTATAACATACGTATCGGCTTTCTGTTCCTCTGGCGCTACTATAATGATTGACTTCGCAGCGTTTAGGTTCGCTATCTTAAGGTCGTCTACATCTATAGGATTTCCACTTCTACAGATTACTTTTGTTTTACCCGTTTTGCCTACTTTAACTTTAATTTCATCTTCCATTTCTGTTTTGTCCATGTCGGCAAGGATGACGATACAGGAGGAACTTTGGTTTAAATTTGCCAAAACCAACTCGGAAACGATTGGGAATATTTTTGAAGACCATCCAAGTATCACCGTTTGATTTTCTTCAAGAATCTTTGATTTTCCTTTTTTTAATTCATCTAATTTTACTTGAAAACCGGCATTAAGAAAGGAAACTAAGAGCGATACCAACAAAATACCCATTAAAGAAACGGGAAACATGATGATGCGCCA
>JAYSUZ010000307.1:0-16734 GCA_043718845.1 Cytophagales bacterium | reverse complement strand
AAAGATAGAGCCTCTATTTGGCATCCATACTCCTCTTTGCTAGGTGTAAAGGACAATATCGTTATTAAATCAGCTCGTGGGGTTTATTTATACACCGAAGAAGGCAATGCAATTATTGACGCTATATCGTCTTGGTGGGTGAATATACATGGGCATGGGCATCCGTATATTATCCAAAAATTAATGGAGCAGATAGCTTCGATAGACCACGTTATTTTTGCTGGTTTTACGCACGAACCTGCTATCCATCTTGCGGAAAGATTATTGCAGTTGTTGCCAGGGCCTCAAAAAAGAATATTTTTCTCGGACAATGGGAGTACAGCTGTAGAAGTAGCCTTAAAAATGGCCATTCAATTTAGAATTAATCAAGGTCAAACGCCTGGTAAAATAATAGCACTAGAAGGCGCTTTTCATGGCGATACTTTCGGGGCTATGGCGGTGAGTGAACGAGGTATTTTCACCAATCATTTTGGCAATTATCTGTTTGAAGTGGATTTTATCCCTTTTCCTGAGGAATCTAACGAAGAAGAGGTTTTAAGGATTTTTGACTATAAAATATCAAACGACCCTCCCGCTGCATTTATATATGAGCCACTTATTCAAGGCGCGGCAGGAATGAGGATTTATTCGGCCGAAATTCTTGAGAAAATGCTCCTTATCGCTCAAAAAAATGGGGTCATTTGTATTGCAGATGAAGTGATGACGGGTTTTGGCCGTACAGGAAAAATGTTTGCTTCCGACTATATGATTACTAAACCGGATATTATTTGCCTCTCTAAAGGAATAACAGGTGGCATAATGCCTTTTGGCGTCACTGCCTGTAACGCTAAAATAGAAGCGGCATTTTTATCGTTAGAAACGAGTAAGACCTTTTTTCATGGACATTCTTTTACCGGTAATCCACTAGCGTGTGCTGTTTCAAATGCCAGTTTGGATCTTTTACTATCGGAAGAATATGCGAAAAAGATTGATTTTATAACCAAATCTTACACGGTGTTCGTTGAAAAAATAAAAAACTTCAAAAGCCTAAAAAAAGTGTCTTTTATAGGTACTATTCTGTCTATTGAAATAAATACCCAAGATGGTACGGGCTATACTAGTTCTATTCGCGATGAGTTGTATAATTTTTTTCTAGAGCGCCATATCTTGATGCGTCCTTTAGGTAATATTATCTATATTTTACCACCTTATGTGATTGAAAAACCTGAATTAGATTTGATTTTTGAAGCTATTCTAGACATGTTGAGAAATAGAGAAAACTAAAGTGAATAAATTTCGTTTAAATACAAACAAATAATACAAAACAGAAATGAAACGTTGGACTTTTTTATTGTTGTTATTTTTAACTCTTGAAGGATTTTCTCAAGTATTGAAAACGGCACTCCCTTTTTCTACAGCTACCCCTTTTTCGGACCCAGACGGCAGAAAAGTAACGCTAAAAATAAATGCAGACGAGTTTGTGGTGCTTTCTAAAGTGAAAGGTCATTTGCATGGCGAGTCGGTTTATCAATTAGAAAAATACGACAAAGACCTTGGTTTAAAATTCAAAGTTATTATGCTCTGTTCTCATGAAGAGGATTTTAAAGAGTTGTTTTTTAATGGAAAAGAGTTGATACTTTTTTCTGTCATTCATGATGAAGGACAGAAAAAAACAAAATTGATAGCTTATATGCTAGACATAATGACGGGGTCTAAAAAATCAGAAAAAATACTCCATGAGCATGTCGTATCAGAATGGCTAGAAATACAAGGAAAGGGTGCCGTGAAAACAACCTTCGACAATGAAATATGCGCTTCGCTTGCCAAACATTTTACAACTCATTTCGACTATCAATACCAAATCAACTATTCTCCCGACAAGAGTAAAATTTTGGTTTATATCTTTGACTATGGAAAGAAAAACCTTATAGCGGAAATAAAAATTTTTGATGCTAATCTCAATGAACTTGAGAACGGTAGTGTGTCTATCGACAACGGTTTTATTAATTATGGTATTTATACTTCAAATAAGGGGGAGGTTTTTATATTAAATTCAGAACGAACAGGTCGAATTGTGGTTATTCAGTATACTATCAAAACTAAGGTGAATAAGCTGCTAGACATTCAAAATGCGAGCACTAATCGAACATCGCTTAACCTCCAAGTATTTTCTGATTTTGAAGTTTATATATCGTGTATAAATACAACTTCAAACAAACTAGCAGGTGTAATGTATGCCAAGTTTGATTTCAAACAAAATACAGTGGAACGCCTTAATTTTCATGATATTACAGAAGGTGTTTTGCAGACCGCTCAATTAATGCGTGGATCCAATAAGAACCTCTCTGGGCAAGACAATTGGATGAATTATGAGATTGTTCATTTTTATGTAAATGAGTATGAAAAGGTTATTTTGGTACTTGAAAAAAGAGAACTTGTGGGAATAGGTCATAATTACAATTCGTTGTCGGTCTTACATCCTAAAAACTGGTCAGAGAAAGCAGTAAAGGTAAATACAGAAGGGATCTTCTTGTTTTCATTTAATAAAGACGACGAACTTTTATGGGAAAATTTCTATCAAAAATCACAAGTAAATGAAGTGGTTTCCGGAATTACCTGCTCTTCGTTTGCGTTTAATATTACGGACGATGGGAGATTGAGGATGTTTTTTCCTTCATATGAAAGTACTTCTGGTATTTATAATGTAATTAATTACGTAGAGTGGGATGAGCTTACTGGAAATAAAACGAAGGAGCTTAAAGCTCCCAACGACGAAGGAATTAGTATGCTTACAGACTATACCGTATGGTGGGAAGATAGAGTAATGGTGGTAGGAAGGAAAGGGGTATTTGGGAAAAAAAGTTTTATGCACCTTTATAAATTAGAAGTAAATTGAGTTTATACGGTCGTGCATAGTTTAGTTTTCTATTGCTATAAGAATTTACTTAAAAAAAAGAGACACAACGAAATTATTCATGGTGTCTCTTTTTTTATGTACTACGCTGTGTTGTTTAGTAGTGTTATTTTGTATGTGTTTGAAGTGCTGCTAGAATAGTAGGGTACATTTTTTTAACCCATAACTTATACATTTCGCCTGATGGATGAAGACCGTCTGCCGATGTTAATGTAGGATCGAGCGCTGCTTTTTTTGATTCTACTGTAATATCAACAAAATGTCCTCCTGCGGCGATTGTTTCTCTTTTAAGAATTTGATTGAATTTGCCAATATTTTCTTCAATAGCTACTAGCGCATCACTTTTATGGCTTTTAGCATAAGGGGTAGCGCTCCAATCAGGAATCGATACGACTACAATTCGTCCATGTCTACCTCCTGTAAGTGTTATTACTTTTGCCAACAATGCTTTAATGTCCGCAGTGAATTGTGATAAACCTCTTTTCTTAAATTCGTCGTTTACGCCAATCTGGATGGTGATAAGATCATAGTGCTTATCGAATTCTTCTTCTTCCAGTCGTTGAGTCAATTGCGCTACAGTCCATGTATTGGACGCTAAAAAATAAGGATAGTTGATGTGTAGCTCATGTGCGCGTAAGGAAGCTTCAAGTTGGTTCGCCCAGCGTTCGTGTTCGTCTAGTCCTTCACCAAGAACATAATAATCGCCCAAAGCCATGTAGGTATGTTTATGACTTTCTACCGCTTTTGGAGCGGTAATAAAGGAGGTAAGTACCGCAGTGACGAGTGCGGCTACAATTGCTAGTGAAATATAGTTAACCTTCATAATTTTATATTATTTTTACTTCAAACAAATTTATCATTCTTATTCAAAAAGAAAAAGAATTTAGTGTAATTGTACAATAATAAAGCCAAAAGGGAGGCGATTGCTTACAATATGGAATTTTTTAAATGTATCTTGAACTCCTATTATGAAATTAATACATAAAACAACCCGTTATTACCTTATTTATGCCCTTTTTATCTTTGGATTGGGTACTATCTTATTTTATTATGTCATCAAGATAATTTTGGTAGATGGTATTGATGAGGCTATTCACCAAGAAAAGTTGCAGCTTATTGAAAATTTGAATTACGAAAATTTTATAGACGAATTGAAGCCTAGTGAGAATATAACGATAAAGCATTCAGAATCAAAAGAACCTAACCCTGACAAATATTCGACGGTATTAATTTTTGATAGTATACAGCATGAATTTGCAGACTATAGGCAGCTCAATGCCATCTATATGTTTGGAGGAAATTTTTATGAAATAGAAATTCGGCAGTCCATGGAAGAGGCCGAAACATTGCTCAACGGTATTTTACCTGCCGAAATTGGATTATTTATCTTATTCCTTTTGGGAGTATTGCTGATGAATAACTATGTAAACAGAGCTGTTTGGGAGCCTTTTTATGAGCTGTTGGAAAAAATAAAAGTATATGATTTTGAAAAAACGAAGGTAATAACGTACACCTATTCCGATACAAAAGAGTTTCAAGAGCTTGGTAGGAGTATTGAAAAAATGACTAATAAAATTTATAGAGACTTCTTGAATCAGAAAGAATTTAATGAAAATTCTTCCCATGAGCTACAAACGCCCTTGGCTATTATTCGAAATAAACTCGAACTACTTATTCAGTCCAAGAATCTGAAAGAAGAGGATATGGAACTTATTGAATCAATTTTTGATGCTGTAAAACGCCTTAACTTATTAAATAAAGGACTTATTTTAATAGCCCAGATCGACAATAGGCAATATTCAGAAACAGCATTGGTGCCGTTGGATAAAATAGTAGCACAGAGCATTAAGAATTTTATGTATCAACTTGAAGAGCGTTCTATAACCCTTACTACCACTATAGAAAAGGAGTGTAAGGTGTGTACGAATTCTATTTTGGCAGAGATATTGGTTACAAATCTTATTTCAAATGCGATAAAACATAATTTTAAAAATGGCTCTATCTCTATCGTATTAAATCCACATCATTTATTGATTACAAATACAGGAAAGCCTCTTTCTATGGAATCTGAAAGTATGTTTGAGCGTTTCAAGAAGGACTCCGATTCGGAGCAATCTATAGGGCTAGGCTTGTCTATTGTACACAAAATCAGTCTTTTGTTGGGACATAAGATAAATTATACCAATGAGGGACAACTTCATTCGATTGAGGTGCTTTTTGAAACTCCGAATAGTATAGTTTAGTAGAGGCTGGTACTTACGAAAACACTTTTCTGGTTAGCTCAAAAGCCTCTAAATAATCCGCTACACGTCGTACAAACATTCCTCCCAAAGAGCCGTCTATTACTCTATGGTCATAAGAGTGAGAAAGGAACATCATGTGTCGAATTCCAATGGTGTCACCATGAGGCGTTTCTATTACGGCTGGTTTTTTCACCACAGCACCCAATGCTAAAATAGCACATTGCGGCTGTACAATAATGGGCGTACCCATCACGTTGCCGAAAGAACCCACATTAGAAATAGTATATGTGCCGCCGCTTAAATCGTCGGGGGTAAGTTTATTGGCACGAGCACGACGGGCGAGGTCGTTTACTTGTTTGGTAAGACCAATTAAATTGAGTTGGTCTGCATTTTTAATAACAGGTACAATTAGGTTGCCATTTTGCAAGGCTACGGCTATGCCTATGTTCACGTCCTTTTTTACAAGAATAGTATCTCCTTCTACCGACACATTAATCATCGGATAGTCTTTGATTGCTCTTACTACGGCCTCAATAAAAATGGGCGTAAGCGTGAGCGCAGCACCTTCCTTTTCCATGAAATCTTGTTTCATGCGGTTGCGCCAATAGACTATATTGGTTACATCGGCTTCTACAAAAGAAGTAACGTGAGGGGAAATTCGTTTGGAATCTACCATGCGCTCCGCAATCATTTTGCGCATGCGGTCCATTTGTATTATTTCTACAGAACCATTTAGCGAAGCAGCAGGTTTGGCGGATGGTGTAGAGGTGTCTTTAACAGCTTCTTTTTTTGCTTCTAGTGGAGCTATTGTTTCTGCTTGAACGGTAGAAGTGGAGACTGTATTTTCCCTTTTTTCAATAAAATCTATAATGTCTGTTTTTGTGACCCTTCCTTCTTTACCAGTGCCAGGTATATTTTCCAAATCGCTCATCGAAATATTCTCTTGGCGAGCGATGTTTAAAACTAAAGGAGAATAAAAACGACCAGCAGTAGGCTGTGCCGAAACGGTTTCTGTTTTTTGTATTCTAGCTGCCGTTTCTGGTTGTGCTACGATATCTTTTTTTGTTTCTATTTTGGGCTCTACTGCGGCTTCTATTACTGCCGTTTCGGAATGTTGTTTTTCTACGCCACCTGTTTCAATAATAGCAATGGGAACGCCAACCGCTACGACTTGTCCTTGCTCTACCAATATTTGTTTGAGCAAACCAGCATGAGTAGCGGGCACATCGGTATCTACTTTATCCGTTGCTACTTCTAGCACAGACTCATCTCTTTCGATGCGGTCGCCTACATTTTTTAACCATTTAAGGATGGTGCCTTCCATGATACTCTCGCCCATTTTGGGCATGACCATTTCTACTAATGCCATTTTAACAAACAGATATTTCTCAAAGGTACTATTAATTTTACAATTTGAAGAGGTGATTTATAGGATATTTTCAACGTTCTAGTCATTATTAACTCAATTTTCGTATCATTTCTAAAATAGAATATGCTGCCAATCGAATATTAACGTCACGTCTAGTACTTAGAATAAGTTTTTTAGCGACTGTTTTTTCGGAATCACTAAACGCTATCCAGATGGTGCCCACTGGTTTTTCGGCTGTTCCACCACCTGGACCTGCTATACCACTAATAGCTACACCAATAGAGGCATTCATTTTTAGGCGTACGGCATTGGCCATTTTAAGTACCGTATTTTCGCTCACTGCACCATGGGCTAGGATTTCTTGAGCCGTCAGACCCAGTAGATTGATTTTTATGTCGTTGTGGTAGGCCACGATTCCTCCTTTGAAATAATCAGAACTCCCAGCAATAGCCGTAAATAAGTGACTGAGATAACCTCCTGTACAGCTTTCTGCGGCTGCGAGCGTAAGATTTTTTGCCCGAAGAAGGTCGCCTACTATTTTTTCTAACGGTTCGTCGCCGTATCCAAAAATATAGTCAGAAATTAAGGGATTTAGTTTTTCAAGTTCACTATCAATAGCACCACGTAGCTGTTCGGCCGAAGCACCTGTGGCCGTAAGCCTCAGTTTTACTTCTCCAAGCGAAGGAAGATACGCCAGCTTTATGGTATTGGGCAATTGGGCTTCCCATTCCTTTATCAGGTCGGCAAGATTAGATTCGCCAATACCAGTAGTCTTCACTATTTGGTGCAGTATAACGGGGGTTTTAAAATATTCTTTTAACTTCGGAAGTACGCTTTGAGTCATTAAGTCCTTCATTTCATAAGGCACTCCAGGCATACACATAAAAATTTTCCCATTTTTTTCCAACCACATACCGGGTGCAGTACCGGATTTGTTGGGAATATAAGTACACGCAGTGGGCAGAAATGCTTGTCCTCGGTTGAGGTCGGTAAGTTCTTTTCCTCGTCTTGTAAAAAGTTCTGTAATATCGAGTAGCGCCTGTGGGTGAAGTGTAAGTGCGCAATTGAAATAATCGGCTACAACTTTCTTGGTAATATCATCATTGGTGGGGCCAAGCCCACCTGTAATAAGAATAATATCCGATCGTTTTTCTGCTTCGCTCAAAATTTCTAAAATAGCAACTTCCTGATCGCTTATACTTGATTTGCGTTTGGTGCGAATTCCAATTTTGTCAAGCTCGGCACTTATCCATTGGCTGTTAGTGTCCGTAATTTGCCCATACAAAATTTCGTCTCCTATTGTAATAATTTCGGCGTAGATATCTTTCATCTTGGTATATTTTGTTTTCAAAGTAAATGTAATAAAAGAACTTGATGAAATATTTACTATCTTGAACCTCGAAGGGGTTCGCATGTAATTTATCGTTAGTTTATGAAAATATTAATTATTGAAGATGAAAAAGAACTTCGAAAATCTATAGTCGTATATTTGACTCAGGAAGGATACGTTTGTGAATCTGCTGCTACGTTTAACGAGGCTATTGATAAAATAAACGATTATGAATACGATTGTATTCTGGTAGATATTATGTTGCCAGGAGGTACAGGTCTTGATATTATAAGAGAAATAAAAAGGCGAAATATCCCTTCAGGGGTTATAATTATTTCGGCTAACAATTCATTAGAGAACCGTATTGAGGGCTTGGAGATAGGCTCTGACGACTATCTTGCCAAACCGTTCCATTTATCCGAATTAAATGCTCGCATAAAATCGGTTATAAGACGACGAAATTTTCAAGGCTCTAAAGAAATTATATTTAATGAAATTCGTATAAATCCCGATGCACGTCAGGTTTTTGTACACGATAAGGAAGTTGTTTTTACAGGCAAAGAATATGATTTGCTCGTATTTTTTATAGCCAATAAAGCACGTGTAATTCCTAAAGATTCTATTGCAGAGCACCTTTGGGGAGACCACATGGACCAAGCAGACTCTTATGATTTTTTATATACTCATGTGAAAAATATGAGAAAAAAACTAGAACATAATGGGTGCAAAGATTATTTGAGTACGGTGTATGGAATAGGATATAAATTTCAATAACGAAAAAAATTATTCTGCTTTCTTATCTTCGTTCTCATTTCCGTCTTCCATAGGCAGATTTTGTTGTTTTTCTTGTTCTTCTATTTGCAGTTGAAGTTCTAGTTGGTCTTCGTGTTCTAGTTTTTCAACTTCTTCCCTAGAAGGTTTTATAATTTGAAATTCAACACGACGGTTTAAACTTCTATCGTCTGAATTTTTTTCTTCTACGATAGGTTTTTGACTTCCAAAACCTATAGCGATGATTCTATTTTCTTCAATGTGTCCTTTTTCATCAATATATTTTTTGATTGCATCGGCTCTCTTTTGGGATAAACGCAAATTTGCATCGGCATCTCCTTGCGCATCGGTATGTCCGGATATTTTTAATTTGAAATAAGGATGGTCTATCAAGAAGTTTACAACTTTGTCCAAATCTATTTCCATATCGGTAAGGATATTGGCTTTGCCGTTTTCAAATTCCAAATGTTCAAAGGTCCATTTATTATATTTTATAGAATTTGTTTTGATATTGATAGTTGTATCGCCATTAAGACTAAATTTTTTCTCGATTCTAAAAAAATCGTCTCCTTGGATAATCAATAGATAGTCATTTTTATCGATAAGGTCGAATTCGAAACTTCCGTCAGGTCTGATAAATTTTGGTGCAACTTCAAGCCCATTGTCGAGGTCGATTACCGAAACGATACCTTTGAAAGGATCTCCAGAAGCTGAATCGGTAAGGCTTCCTTTGAGTACAATGTTTGCCAAAGGCTGTGCCTCCATTGGTAAAGGGAAAGAGAAGAGATCGAGATTTTTTACTTTGTCTACTTCCGAACGAGCATAAAAAAGATCTTTTGAATTGGCGTCAATGGTGAAATAATATTCGTCGCCTTTGCCGTTTACTAATGGTCCTATATTTTTAGGCTCTTGCCATTTATTTTCAATTTTTACAGTTTTATAAATATCAAAGGTACGGAAAATATGTTCGGTCGAATCGAAATCGCCAAAGTTGGTGAGCTGACCATTTGAACTAAAGTAAAAGACATGATGTGAGGGATGATAAAAGGGGCTGACTTCATTTCCTCTTGTATTTATAGTAGGCCCCATATTTTGAGCAGGTGCCCAACCGCCTCCTTTTATTTTGTGTGTAAAATAAATGTCAGACAAGCCAATACTGCCTTTTCTGTCTGAAGCAAAATAGAGCGTATCTTCGGTATGAGAAAGCGAAGGCTGAGAATCCCAATGAATTGAATTGACATTTGGACCTAAGTTTCTAGGTGTTGTCCAGATGCTGTCTTCTTGTAAATAGGTGACATATATATCACAGCTTCCCATGCAGTCGCGGCAATCGTATTGGAAATCAGTTACTTTACACCGTGCAAAATACATTGTTTTTCCATCACGGCTGAGTACCGCAGAACCTTCGTTGCAATGGGAATTGATGACACTAGAAAAGGGTTGTGCCTCGTCCCAAAAACCATCATAGTTGATACTGTAATAGAGTTCTTCGTTTTCGCGGTAAGCGAGTTTTGTAGGGGTAAGTTCTTTCTTGCGTTTGGTAAAAACGAGCATGTTGCTTGTTATATTCATAGCGGGGCCATAATCAGGATAGCGCAAGTCGTTTACTAGTTCGCCCATATTTAGGAAAACACTTTTGGGAGGCCTCAGCGTATCTACCAAACGGCGGTATTCTACGAGCTCATAATAGTATTCTAAGGGTACAAAGTTGTTTGTTTCTTGTGTGGTTTGGGTTTCGTATATTTTTAAAATATTACGGTAGTTTTTGCCTGCATGGTTTTTCAAACAAAGGCGGTACGTATATTTGGCTTTATCCGATTGTTCGAGCAGTTCGTACAGATTGCCCAATCGCCAAAGCATATCGCTGTCTCGGCTAAAATTTTCTATCCCAAAATTGGAAACATAGCGTTCTAGAACAGGAAGTAGTTTTGAATAATCCCTGCTTTGCTCGTATTTCTTAATAAGAAGGAGTTCTTCAGGATTGTAATAATAAGCGATTTTGTTTAAATTCTTAAAATCAAATTGAAATTCTGACTTTTTAACAGAAATCGTGTCAAAATTAGACTTTTTGACGTCTCTTGTAACGTATTTATTTTTCCCTTTCTGGCAAATAGCTATATTTGAGATGAATAAACAGCTGACGATAAAAATTATATGTACTAAAATGAGTTTTTTCATTGAATACTTCAATCGATTTTTCCCGTATTAAACGTATGGCACATGTATTGTACCAAATTAATACAATTAACACGGAATTGTTAATCTTTTGCAAACAACACGCCCAAAAGTACAAAAATGATATTGAATTTCAAAGTGTTGATTAATTTTGTCCGTAGTTTCAAACACAAAAATAGCCTTAAATAACCCTTGAGTAATCAAGTGATTAATCTTAAAAAATGTCAATTTGGCATTTTTATAAAAATAAAATTTGCAGATTTGTACCATGGAGAATAATAACGCAGACCATAAAATTTTTATTACCAATATGCTTGGCGAAGATTCGGAAGAATTTATACCGCTTCTTACCGTTGAAGACGAGGAGGGAATGAATAAAGAATCGGTTCCTGATATTTTATCACTGTTGCCTGTTCGGAATACGGTTTTGTTTCCAGGTGTTGTGATTCCTATTACGGTAGGAAGAGAAAAGTCAATCAAACTTGTTAAAAAAGCATACCGAGGCGATAAAATAGTAGGCGTAGTAGCCCAAGAAAATTCTAAGTTGGAAGAGCCCGGTATCGACGATATTTATAGGGTGGGTACGGTTGCAAAAATCTTAAAAATGCTCGTATTGCCAGATGGAAATACGACAATTATTATTCAGGGGCAACGAAGATTTCGGGTGAAAGAAATTGTGAATTCGGAGCCGTTTTTTATTGCTAAAATTGAAGTGTTGAACGAGGATTTTAACGACCTCGATAAGAAAGAATCGCAAGCACTTATTCAGACATTGAAAGATTCTGCACAAAAAATATTAAAGTTAAATCCAGATATTCCACAGGAAGCGAATATTGCCCTTAGCAATATCGAAAGTGCTAGTTTCCTTACACACTTTCTAGCTTCCAATCTAAATGCAGAGGTAAATGATAAACAGTCGATATTAGAAGCCAATAAAGGCTCTGAGCGTATTACGCGTTTATTGGAGTTGATGGATAAAGATATCCAGATGCTTAAACTGAAACAAGAAATTCATAGTAAAGTCCATTCTGATATCAACCAAGAGCAGCGTGATTATTATTTGCGTCAGCAGATAAAAGTGATGCAGGAAGAGTTGGGGCAAGAGACGCAAGATAAAGAGATTGATAAACTTAGAGAGCGAGGGAAACAAAAAAAATGGTCGGAGGTAGAGGCCAAGCATTTTGAGAAAGAACTAAAAAAACTCGATCGGTCGAATCCTTCTTCTCCCGAATACGGCAATACGATGAACTATGTGGAGCTTTTGCTAGAGCTTCCTTGGAACGATTTTACAAAAGATAATTTTGATCTTAAAAATGCACAACGAATTCTGGACGAAGACCATTTCGGATTGGAAAAAGTAAAGGAGCGTATTATAGAATATTTGGCGGTATTGAAATTGAAAGACAATATGAAATCGCCTATACTTTGTTTGTACGGCCCTCCTGGCGTAGGGAAAACATCGTTGGGGAAATCTATCGCCAAAGCATTGGATCGAAAATATGTGCGTGTAGCCCTTGGCGGTTTGCACGACGAAGCAGAAATACGAGGCCATCGTAAAACCTATATAGGTGCGATGCCTGGTCGTATTATAAACGGAATAAAAAAAGCACAAACCTCCAATCCTGTTTTTGTACTGGATGAAATAGATAAAGTGGGCGTCGATTATAAAGGAGATCCATCGTCGGCTTTGTTGGAGGTATTGGATCCGGAGCAAAATACAGCGTTCCAAGATAATTATTTAGACCTTGATTACGATTTGTCAAAAATATTATTTATAGCTACCGCCAACAGGCTCGATACCATTCAACCTGCGTTGTTGGACAGGATGGAAATAATAGAAGTGTCGGGGTATACGCTAGAAGAGAAAGTAGAAATTGCTAAAAAATTTCTTGTTCCAAAACAAAAAATGGAACACGGTATTAAAGTGAAAGAGGTAAACATAAGCAACAAAGCGCTAGTGAAAATAGTGGAAGGCTATACGCGCGAGTCTGGTGTACGTTCGCTTGAGCGCAAGATAGCAGGCGTATTGCGCTATGTAGCCAAAAGTATAGTGATGGAGCAAGAATTTCCAAAAACAATCGAGCCTATCCATCTGGTGAAAATATTAGGTGCGGAAGATTTTGATAAAGAGGTGTATCAAAATGAAGAACTGGCAGGCGTAGTGCCAGGGCTTGCCTGGACAAGTGTAGGAGGGGAGCTGTTGTATATTGAAGCCGGACTTAACCGTGGGCATGGAAAACTTACCATCTCCGGAAAATTGGGTGATGTAATGAAAGAGTCTGCCGGAGCAGCCCTTTCTTACCTCAGAACCATAGGCGATTCGTTAAAAATAGACCACCGTGTTTTTGATCAGTTTGATTTGCATATTCACGTTCCAGCCGGTGCTGTGCCTAAAGATGGTCCGTCGGCGGGTATTACGATGCTGACTTCATTGGCGTCTGCTTTTACGCAGCGCAAAGTGAAACAACACATGGCAATGACCGGCGAGATTACCCTAAAAGGAAAAGTATTGCCTGTAGGAGGAATAAAAGAAAAAATACTGGCAGCGAAAAGGGCGGGTATTAAAGATATTATTCTCAGTAAGAAAAACAAAAAAGACATAGAGGATATTACGCCTTCGTACCTTACAGGGTTGCAGTTCCATTATGTAGAAAATGCCGAAGAAGTCTTGGAAATAGCATTGCTTAAAAGTAAAGTAAAAGCGCCGATGGATTTGACGGTTAACGATAAAGACGAAAAAAAGAAATAAGGAAAAATTAAGTGTTGTAAAATAATAACGACGTTGTAGCGTTTTAGTACTAAATTACAATTCAATTAAGGTTAAGTTAGGGTTCTTATTTTGGTGTATTCTTTGAAGAAAAAAGTAATTAGTAGTTTATTTTTTTGTCTTATGGCAGTCTCCTCCTTTTCACAAACAGGAGGGAAGAATTCTTTTGAGTTCGTCAATCTGCCTGGCAACGCACATGTAGCGGCTATAGGAGGTATGAATATATCTACGTACGACCGTGATATAAACTTAGTTTGGCAAAACCCTGCGCTCCTTCGCGATACCATGAACGGGTTTCTTTCGTTGAACTACATTCCTTTTTTTGCCTCTGTAAAAGGTACTTCTATTGCTTATGCACATAAGTTTAAAAAAGTAGGGACAATCGCTGGGGGTATTCAATACATCAATTACGGCACTATGACGGAGCGTGACGAAACAGGGACAGACCAAGGTAGTTTTAATCCTAAAGATTTGGCGGTTATGGTTGCGAAGGCACATACAATAGGAGTATTTTCACTTGGAGGATCGTTGAAATATGTAGTGTCCTCGATTACGCCTGCGTACACTTCGTATGCAGTCATGATGGATGCAGGAGGTGTTTTTAGACATCCCCAAAAAGACTTCACAGTTGGGCTTGCCGTAAAAAATATTGGCTTTGCGTTGGTAAAGTACAATAAAGATGCCCCTGCCAGAGCGCCTTTTGATGTGCAAATGGGTACTACCTATAAATTTGAACATATACCACTTCGATTTTCACTTACCGCGCATCATTTATACAAATTTGATATTGCGTACCTCGATGCATCACAAAATAAAAAATACGATTTGGATGGAAATGAAATAGTGCAGACAAAAAAATTTACAGACAAACTACTTCCTCATTTTATAATAGGAACGGAGCTTTTGCTTTCAAAAAATTTGCACGCCCGTTTTGCCTATAATTTTCAACGGCGGATGGAAATGCGCTTGGAGAATAAAGCAGGAGGGACAGGCTTTTCGTGGGGTATTATGTTTCGTGTAAAATGGTTTGAATTTAATTTTTCTCGTTCTACCTACTCTTTAGCCGGTGGTAAAAACTGGGTATCCGTAGCCATGGACATGCATCGATTGTTTGGTAAGAATTAGTTTTTTACCGCACTACCTGCACCCACCCCTTGTATTGACTATTTTCCAAGATAAGTAAATAATAGTATACGCCATCGTCTTGTGTTTGCCAGTCGTTTTTGTAAGCGCTGCTTTCGAATATTCGTTGTCCCCATCGGTTGTAGAGTTCTAGGTGGTGCAGGGCAGGGAGTGCTGTGATTTCGAAATAATCGTTTTTGCCGTCCATATTTGGCGTTACGAGGTTTGGGATATAGAGTTGTGGTAGTATAGGGTCTGGAGGGGCTACATAGCCGCAGGTATCGTATGGGCAGTCTATTTTTAGGAGGAGGGTGTTGGAGGCGGTATCTCCAATAGCGAAATAGGCTTTAGCTACAATGGTATCATTTTTATACCCACAGGAAAGCGGATAAACAAACGACCCTGACTCCCACGTAGTATCGGTAAGCAGGGTTGCGGCGATTGTAGTGTCTAACAAGCTGGAGGTTATTTCTACGGCAAGTGGTAGGCGGTCTGTGTTGCCCTTTAGCGTTTGTAGGGTACAGCCATGCACGGTATCGTTGGGTAGGGCGGTAAAATCTACGGTTGGTTTTAGTTCTTCAAAATCAGAAAGGTTGTCGATGAGTAAGTAACTGCTTTCTAGTACAAAGTTTCTTGTTTGCAAAAGGATATGCGAATAATTGGAATCTGGGGAGAAGGTAAGGGTATAAGTTTTCCAGCCTACATGTTTTATGGTGTCTACCTTTGCTAGCAATTTACTTCTGCAACAAGAACAATTGCCCGCCCATAATTCGAAATTAAGAGGAAGGGGGACAAATCCACCACAATGAGGTATTGGAGAGTTGGATATGGACAAATCAATAAATAAGCGGTAGTGTTTATTTTTCTGTAGAGGGCTCGTTAATACTTGACCGATACGTTCTGCTCCATTGAACATCTGTGAACCTAATCCTGCATAGTTGAGTCCATCGGAGGGATTTAGTGATACGCAGAAAAGTCCCGGTTGTATATCTGGAGTAGCATAACATGCCACCCATCCTAGTGATGCGGCACCAGGAGCAGACGCTTTCCCTTCAAATGATTTATTTACGATAGCAATCTGGGCGATGGATGTAAAACAACAAAGCAGGAGCAGTGGCACTATTGCTCTTGCTCCTGCTTTGTATATTTTTGAACGCATCATCTTTAACGTATAGCTGTTAAGGCTTAGTTGGTTTTAATCAGTTTGTAGGTTTTGATTTCTGATCCCGAAATCAGTCTTACACTGTACACGCCTGCAGGGAAATCGGTTCCCATTGTATAAGGGATATTGGCAGGTAGATTGGTTTTTTGCCCTACGGCTATACCGTTCATGTTGGTGATCTCCACTGAAAACAATGCCTCCGTTTCGCTCTGGAACAGTATGGTAACTATATTGCTGAAGGGATTTGGGTACACGCTGAAGAGTGTTTCTTCTAGTTGATTAACCGCTGCTTCTTCGGTTTCATTTGTTTTGGACGTTCTACACGTTGGACAAGCGGGTAGCGGATTGCAGTCAAATTTAACAATAGCGCCATCGGTATTGGACGAGGTAGTTAAAAGTCCCTGTATAATAGGATTACCCACCACTTCAAAATTAGTACTTGCAGTAAATCCGCCGGCATAAAGACTTCCGTTGGTAGGGTCTACGGCTATGGTCATGCCCCATTCGGTGGATGGGATGCCGGCTACAGATGGGTTGCTGCCGTAATAGGTAAACCAATCGGCGGTTAAGGTTCCCGGTGCTGCGCCCGTTACCTTCATTCGTGCCATAAACATATCGTCTCCTCCTGTATTGGCGTTTCGATAAAAGGAGGCAGGAGCGCCAAATTGGTTGTACAAATCGGTGCTTGTGGAAGCGCCTGCGAGGTACACATTGCCTTTTTCATCGGTGTCGAGTCCCCAGCCAAGGTCGCGTAAATTGCCGTGGAGGAGTTGTTTTTCTATTCCTACCAAATTGGCATCGGTTCTGGTAAGCATAATAGAAGCATTAGAAGCGCCGCCTTTCCATTCGGCATAGCCTACCAATACCACCTCTCCGTTGGGCAACAGCCCAATACCCGAATA
>JAYSUZ010000306.1:0-6528 GCA_043718845.1 Cytophagales bacterium | reverse complement strand
GACCCTACCGCCATGTTCGCTCAAGTGAAAAAAGTAATCTTAGAAAATATAGCTACGTTAAGTGAACTAAAATCCAAAGATAGAATTATCGAAAGAATCGAAAAATTCTCCTCCATGGGTGTTTATGTAGAAAAATAGTCTTCAACAAGAAATGCTATCTAAAAATAGTCTTTGTGAAAATTCACAAAGACTATTTTTTTGCCCCATACCTCATTCAACTAATTATTTTTACGATTATTATGGAATTTGAAAATTCAAGCATCTTACTCTAAAGAAAGTTTTATATATTCAACCCTCCATTGATTCACAATGAATTATACTATTTATGCAAAAAATAAAAAACAGTTACAAAGCCCTACTTTTGGGCTTTTTGAGTTTATTAAATCTGAACGTCTCCGCTCAAACTAATACAACCAACGTAATGACGAATTTCAACTATAAAGAAGCGTGGACAAAAGCAGCGAACTTTGAAAGTAAAGCACTGCCCGAATCGCAACTCAAGGAAGTAAATGCTATATACCAACAAGCAAAAGCCGAAAACAATACTGGCCAATTGGTAAAAGCCGTAATCTATCAAATGAAATTGACAGATTACAAAGAAGAAAACGCTTTCGTAAAAAATCTCATCAAAATAAAGGAGGAAATAAAATCTGCACAATTTCCAGTGAAACCTTTATTACACTCTATGCTCGCCGATATGTATTGGCAATACTACCAAAACAACCGATGGAAATACAACAACCGTACAGAAACCATAAACCTAAAAGAAGACGATATTGAAACCTGGGGACTAGAAAAAATAGTAAAAGAAACCATTTTAAATTACCAAGCTTCGTTGGAAGAAAAAGAAAAACTCCAAGCGGAAGATAGGAAGATTTACCAGGAAATAATTTTTCAAGGAAATGCAGAAGGACAGCAGTTACGTCCTACTTTGTACGATTTTATAGCCCACAGAGCCATCGATTTTTACATGAGCGAAGAGCCTTCTATCACTCGTCCTGCTTACTTTTTCACTTTAAACAAAGAAGAATATTTAAACGAAGCATCGGCTTTTGTGAATCTACAATTAGAAACGAAAGACACACTTGCCATGAAATTTTATGCGCTGCTTCATTTGCAAGCGTTAACAAAATTTCACCTCAACGATACCAAACCCGATGCGTTAGTATATATAGACTTGAAAAGAATGGGTTTTGTGCATCAATACCTTACGACTCCGACTAAAAACACCATCTACCAAAAAGCGTTAGAAAAACTAGAAGCAAAAACAATTAAATTTCCAGTTTCTACCTTGGTAACATTAGAAATAGCAAAGCTATATATGGAATATGGAAAAAGCTATAACCCTCTGCAATCCGATGACCATAAATGGGATTTAAAAAAAGCAGACGAAATTTGCACCAACGCAATGCTTCGATTTCCGGAATCTATTGGCGCAAAAAAATGCAACAACGTACAAGACGAACTGCGCACGAAAACTATTTCTGCTAGCGTGGAAGAAACCAATCTTCCATCGCTTCCTTTTAAAGCCTTACTAAATTACAGCAATATTAAATCCGTTCATTATAGACTCATCAAAACATCTTTATCAGAAATTCAGACCCAACGAAAAAAATGGGAACGCAATTATGAAGTAAACCGTGAAGAAAAATTTTTGCAGTACTTCTCTGCAAAAGCTGCCGTAAAAACAGGAAATGCAATCTTACCCGACGACGGTGATTTTCAATCGCATAGTGTAGAGCTAAAATTAGAGGGATTACCTGTGGGTGATTACATGATTCTTTTGAGCAATGATGCCGATTTTAAAATTGGACACAATGCTTTAGCTTATGCCTTTACCTCCGTAACCAACATCAGTTATATACACCGCAACACTTCGGATGGTAGTACTGAATTTCATATCCTCCATAGAGCAACGGGAGAGCCATTGGTTGGCGTATCCGCTACCACCTTTTTTGTGCAGTACAGCTACTCTAAAAGTGCCTATGAAAATGTAAAAGGAAGCAACTATATCTCCAATAACGAAGGCTATATAAAAACTCCTTACCAGTTTGAAAAACAAAATAATTACGCTAGAAATTTCTATGTAGACTTTTCATTAGGCACCGATCAATACAGCACTGCTACCTTGGATGGCTATCGATACAACGGCTCCATTTCACAATCCAAAGAACATGAACCCTACGCATCCAATAAAGTATTGTTTTTTATGGATAGAGCCATATACCGACCAGGGCAACCCATTTACTTTAAAGGATTGGCGATAAGTACAAATGGTAAAAAAACAGAAATTCTTCCAAAATATTCTACAAACGTAGTTTTGTACGATGTAAACAACCAAAAGGTAGCGGAATTAAATCTAGTATCCAATGAATTCGGTACGTTCAATGGCACGTTCAATGCGCCTACAAAGGGGCTTATGGGGCAGATGCGCATTGAATCGACCTACAACGGCGGTTCTACTTCTTTCTCTGTAGAAGAATACAAGCGCCCAAAATTTGAGGTAAAATTTAACCCAATGAAAGGCTCGTTCCGTTTAAACGATCTAATCCAAACAGAAGGAATGGCAAAAGCCTATTCTGGCGTAGGCATAGACGGTGCTAAAGTCCAATACCGTGTAGTACGCAAAGCACGCTATCCTTATTGGTGGTGGTGCCGATGGGGATATTACCCTAGTTCTCCAGAAATAGAAATTACAAACGGCAACGCAGAAACTGATGCGTCTGGAAAATTCGTAGTAGAATTCAAAGCACTCCCTGACCCACTTGTAGACCCTTCTTCTGAACCTACGTTTACCTATACCGTCTACGCAGATGTCACGGATATAAACGGAGAAACACACAGCACTACTTCCTATATTTCAGTTGGCTACAAAGCACTACAAGTAAGTGTAGATCTGGCAGACATGGACAAAGAAAATGAGGCAACTTGGAAAAAAGAATATAACATAAACACGACCAACTTGGCAGGAGAATTTGAACCTGCAAAAGGACAAATTGCAATTTATAGTCTGAAACAACCCGAAAAAATTTACCGTGAACGTAAATGGAGTAGACCCGACAGGCAACTTATGACCAAAGAGGAATTTGTAAAATACTTTCCGCTTGACGAGTACGAAGAAGAGAATAATTTTCTAAAATGGGCAAGAGACAAAGAAGTCTTGAAACAGAATTTCGATACTGAAAATAAAAAAACACTAAGCCTTGAAAGTCTAAAAAATAAGCCCTCTGGAAAATATGTTTTAGAAATTGTTTCTAACGATAAGTACGGACAAGAAGTAAAAGAAATCACTTATTTTACTATATTTTCTGTAAAAGATAAAAAATTAGCTACGCCTGCAATACAGCGTTTAGAGGGAATCACGCTCACGGCAGAGCCTTCTGAGAAAGCTTCCCTCCTAGCCGGAACCGCTGCGGATAAAATAAAAGTGCTGTACGAAATTGAGAAAGACCGTGTCATCATTCATAAAGAATGGATAGAATTGAAAAACGAACAACGTTTGCTAGAAATTCCTATCAAAGAGGAGTACAGAGGAAACATAGCCGTGCACTACACCTTCATTCTGAACAACCGTTTGTATTACCAAAATGCTACGGTAAACGTGCCTTATAGCAACAAAGAGCTGGATATAAATTTTGAAACTTTTCGAAATAAATTACAGCCAGGAGAAAAAGAAGAATGGAAAATAAAGATTACGGGAAAAAATTCAGACAAGGTAGCAGCAGAAATGGTGGCGACGCTTTACGATGCTTCGCTCGATGCTTTCCGCCCTCACTCTTGGTACGCCAATTTCAACTCGTATATGTATGCTACCATGGGCTGGAGCAGCACCAATGGATTTGACGAAACGGCTTTTACCACTTATTTAGATAATTGGAATGAAAATAATAGTCACTATTATAACGACCCTTATTACGACCACCTAGAATGGTTTGGGTATAATTTCTATCAATATTATTATCGTCATAACGAATATGATGATATGGAATACAGTGGCAACTCAAGAGGTGTGCTTAGATCTAAGGATAGCAGTAAAAAAATGGGGGCCATGAAGTTGGAAATGGCTGCTCCTGGCGCACCTCTAATGACCATGGAGGAAAAAAGTATGAATGGAGATTCTGCATCATTCGACGAAGGCGCTCCTAGTAAAGAAACAACTTCCAAAAATGAAAAAACAACCAAACAAGAAGATTTCACAGACGTAAAAGTCCGTAGCAACTTCAATGAGACGGCATTCTTTTACCCTCAATTAATGACCAATGAAAAAGGCGAACTGCTCATTAGTTTCACGATTCCAGAAGCACTCACTCGATGGAAAATGTTGGGCTTCGCACATACTAAGGATTTGAAAACAGGTTTTGTAACCAACGAATTGGTGACGCAGAAAGAACTTATGGTCGTACCCAATCAGCCTCGATTTTTCCGTGAAAACGATAAAATGGTTTTTGCTGTAAAAGTTACCAGCCTTTCCGACAAAGAACTTTCAGGGCAAGCGCGTTTAGAATTTTTCGATGCGCTTACGATGGCTCCCATGAATGAGAAGATGAAGAATACCAATGCTTCTCAAGCATTCACTGTAAAAGCAGGTCAGAGTTCGAATTTGGAATGGAACATTGAAATCCCTGAAGGTGCTCAGGCGGTATTGTATAGAGTAGTAGCGAAAGCTGGAACTTTTTCCGACGGGGAAGAAATGGTTTTGCCTGTAGTAACGAATAGTATGTTGGTAACGGAAACCTTACCGTTACCTATCCGCGGAAATCAAACGAAAGAATTTACGTTTACAAAACTAGCAAACAATAAATCCTCCACATTACGCAACCATCGTTACACCTTGGAGTTTACGTCCAACCCTGCTTGGTATGCTATTCAAGCTTTGCCGTATTTGATGGAATATCCTTACGAATGTGTAGAGCAAACGTTTAGCCGTTATTATGCCAACAGCATTGCCTCGAGCATTGCCAATGCACATCCACGCATCAAACAGGTTTTCGATACTTGGGCCACTATTCAACCGGATGCCTTGTTGTCGAACCTTGAAAAAAATCAGGAATTAAAAACGGCTTTGTTGGAAGAAACACCTTGGGTATTGCAAGCCAAAGACGAAAGCCAACGCAAGCGTGCGGTAGGACTTCTGTTTGACCTCAATAGAATGGGTGATGAAATGGACAGAGCATTGACAAAAGTATTAAAAGCACAAACCTACAGCGGTGGTTTTACGTGGTTCCCTGGCTTCCCAGAAGACCGCTATATGACGCAACATATTGTAGCCGGAATGGGACACTTAGACGTACTTGGTGTAAAAGCAGTAAGAAGCGACGACGCCACATGGACAATGGTTCAGAAAGCCCTTGAATACATCGACAACCAGATGGACGACGATTACGACAAATTGAAAGCCAGTGCCAAAAAAGGGCATATCAAAATGGAAGACAACCATCTTGGCTATTTGAATATTCACTATTTGTATTTAAGAAGTTACTTCAAAGATATTCCTGTAAAAAGCCAACACAAAGAAGCGTTTGAGTATTTCTTCGGACAAGCAAAAAAATACTGGACAGAAAATGGTATTTATATGCAAGGCATGCTCTGCCTATCACTTCAACGATATGGAGATAGTGTCACACCGCTAAACATGATAAAATCGTTTAAAGAAAGGGCACTCAATTCGGAAGAAATGGGCATGTATTGGAAACAAGACAGAGGCTACTATTGGTACCAAGCCCCTATCGAAACGCAAGCCTTGATGATTGAAGTTTTTGATGAGGTAGCCAAAGATCAAAAAAGTGTAGACGATTTGAAAGTGTGGTTGTTAAAACAAAAACAAACCCAAGATTGGAAAACAACTAGAGCTACAGTAGAAGCTTGTTATGCGCTACTCCGAAGAGGTTCTGACTTCCTTGCTTCTTCACAATTAGTAGAAATAAAAGTAGGCAATCAAGTTATTGATCCTACCAAACTCCCTGATGTAAAAGTAGAAGCAGGAACGGGTTATTTCAAAACCGCTTGGACGGGAAGTGAAATCACTTCTGAAATGGGCAAAATAACCGTAACCAAAAAAGACGACGGCGTAGCCTGGGGAGCAGTATATTGGCAGTATTTCGAGCAGTTGGATAAAATAACGCCTGCCGAAACGCCTTTGAAAATTAACAAACAATTGTTCCTGCAAAAAAACACCGACCGAGGACCAGTGATTACGCCTATTGTAGCCTCTACCAACCTTCAAGTGGGCGACTTGGTAAAAGTACGCATAGAAATAAGAGTTGATCGAACAATGGAATACGTGCACCTAAAAGATATGCGTGCCAGTGCTTTCGAGCCTGTTACTACGCTGTCTACTTACCGCTATCAAGATGGACTTTATTATTACGAAAGCCCAAGAGATTTGGCGATGAACTTCTTCATTGGCTTCCTTCCAAAAGGCACGTATGTATTTGAATACCCGATGTTCATTACACATGCAGGGAACTACAGCAGTGGTATCACAACCATACAATGTATTTATGCGCCTGAGTTTACAAGTCATAGTGA
>JAYSUZ010000305.1:0-16798 GCA_043718845.1 Cytophagales bacterium | reverse complement strand
CTTTTCAGAAGGAGAAACGAGTACGATAGTATCTACATAAGGGCGGTGCAAATCTTCTAACGTAGACTTCTGACCACCTGCTGGAAGTTCTGAAATGGAAAGTGTTTTGTTTGCTTTCTCAATTTCATTTTTCAATTCTTCTTGCGAACCGATACAAATTTCTTCCGAACCGTCTTCCGTTCTCCATATAGGCAGCGGCGTTCCCCAATAACGAGAGCGTGATAAATTCCAGTCTACCAAATTGTCTAACCAATTTCCAAAACGCCCTGTTCCGGTAGAAGCAGGTTTCCAGTTGATGGTTTTGTTTAATTCCGAAAGGCGTTCTTTTTTGGCGGTTGTTTTTATAAACCAAGAGTCTAACGGATAGTACAAAATTGGCTTGTCCGTTCTCCAGCAATGTGGGTAGGTGTGTTCGTATTTTTCTACCTTGAAGGCTTTATTTTCTAATTTCAAAAGCAGTGCGATACGTTCGTCTACACTCATGTATTTGTCAAGCTTCGAAACGACACCCTTGCTGATAAGCAGTTGTTGTTGCTTCGTAAGTTCTGCTGCTTTTTCGGTGTCGTTGAGGTAGTCTTCTTTTACGTATTCGCCACCGAAGCCAAACACCGCGTCGTTTACTTCTTTTACAAAACGACCACGCTTATCCACCAAAGGAATATCGTTATCCGCTTCGTCCTTCACCATGATGGCAGGAATACCAGCTTGTTTGGCTACACGGTAGTCGTCCGCACCAAACGTAGGCGCAATGTGTACGATACCTGTTCCATCTTCGGTACTTACGAAGTCTCCCGCTATTACACGGAAGGCAGGAGTGGATGGCGTTACGTAGGGCATTAACTGTTCGTATTCAATGCCTACTAAATCCTTACCTTTATACTCTGAAAGGATAGTCCAAGGAATTAGTTTGTCGCCACTTTTGAACGATTCGAAATCGGCATCTTTCCCTTTTTCACTAAAATATTTTCCAACCAATGCTTTTGCAAGAATTAAGTTAGCAGGAAGAAAGGTATAAGGGTTAAACGATTTTACCAGTACATAATCAATGTTCTCGCCTACTGCCAAAGCAGCGTTAGAAGGCAATGTCCAAGGAGTAGTAGTCCAAGCGAGAAAAAAAGTATCGTTAGTTAAACCTTCAACGTTCAACTTCGAACTGTCAACCACTTTAAACTGCGCTACCACCGTTGTATCCCGAACATCTCGATACGTGCCCGGTTGGTTCAGTTCGTGGGAACTAAGTCCTGTTCCTGCCGCAGGCGAGTAGGGTTGTATGGTGTAGCCTTTGTACAATAAATCTTTTTTGTACAATTCTTTTAGTAAATACCAACAAGATTCAATGTAATTGTTTTCAAACGTGATGTAAGGATTATCTAGGTCTACCCAGTAGCCCATCTTTTGTGTCAGTTCGTCCCACTCGGATTTATAACGCATTACCGTTTCACGGCATTTTTTATTGTATTCTTCTACAGAAATTTTCTTTCCTATGTCTTCTTTAGTAATGCCTAATTCTTTTTCCACCTGAAGTTCGACAGGCAATCCATGCGTATCCCAGCCGCCTTTGCGTTTTACTTGAAAACCTTTAAGTGTTTTGTAACGGCAGAAAATATCTTTCACCGTACGTGCCATCACGTGGTGTATACCAGGTGTGCCATTAGCCGAAGGAGGGCCTTCATAAAAAGTGTAGGACTCATTTCCTTCACGAGTAGTGATGGATTGGTCAAAGATGTTGTTCTTTTCCCAATAGTCCAATACAGATTTGCCTATTCCTGGCAAATCCAATCCTTTATACTCTTGATACTTTTTGCTCACAATTATTATAAATTAAAGAGGTGCAAATTTACGATTATTATTGGTAAAAAATAAATGAGGTATAACTCTGATTTTTAAATAATTAAATCAAAATTAACGCGCTCTATTAATTTTTAACACCTCTATTTTGAGCCTCTACAACGGCTATCGCTACCATATTTACAATCTCTCTTACAGAACTGCCCATCTGTAAAACGTGTACAGGTTTGGCCATTCCCATAAGAATAGGGCCTATAGCCTCGTTGTTCCCTACTTCTTGAAGTAATTTATAGGAAATATTTCCCGAAGCCAGTCCTGGGAAAATAAGCGTATTGGCGCCTTCTTCCGCCAATGCGCTGAAAGGATAGTTTTCGTTTTGCAATTCTTTGTTTACGGCGATATTTGCTTGCATCTCGCCTTCTATTTTCAATTCAGGATATTTCTTCTTAGCAAGTTTTTTAACGAGTGCCATCTTATCCGGAACTTCCCCTTTGCTTGATCCGAAATTGGAATACGACATCAGCGCAATACGAGGTTCGGAATCAAAAAAGCGTACCATATCAGCAGTAAGCCCAATGATTTCAACGAGTTCTTCAGCATTGGGGTTTACATTTACCGTGGTGTCTGCAAAAAAGTACGTTCCTTTTTTACTAATTAAAATATACATGCCCGCTACTCTGTTCACTCCTTCCGCTACTCCTATTACTTGCAGCGCAGGCCGAATAGTAGTGGCATAGTCGGTAGTAAGCCCGGAGATAAGCGCATCTGCTTCTCCTGTTTCTACCATCATAGCACCAAAATAGTTTCGGTCGCGCATAAGTTTGCGACCGTCTTCTATTTGTAGTCCTTTGCGGTGGCGTTTTTTGTATAAAATTTCTCCGTATTCAATTCTTTTTTCACGTGCCAAATAAGGCTCTATTATTTCAACGTTGTCTAAGTCGGACAATCCGTTTTCTCTTATAATAGATTGAATTTTTTCTTTGTTTCCAAGGAGTATCGGCGTAGCTATACCTTCGTCTACGAGTATTTGCGCCGCTTTTAGTATTTTAAAATGTTCGGCTTCTGCAAAAACTACCCGTTTAGGATTTTGTTTTGCACGCGCTATAACCCTCGACATGAGTCTGTGGTCGATACCTAGTCGTTGTTGTAATTGCAGTGCGTAGGCATCCCAGTCGGTAATTTGTATTTTCGCCACACCCGATTCCATAGCAGCTTTCGCTATAGCAGGCGATACAGTGGTGATTAGTCTTGGGTCAAGTGGTTTTGGAATAAAATATTCCCTGCCAAAAGAAATCGTATCGTCGCCATACGCTTTGTTTACAATGTCGGGCACAGGCTCTTTGGTTAGTTCTGCAAGCGCTCTTACCGCAGCCAGTTTCATGGCTTCGTTAATTTCGGTAGCTCTTACATCTAATGCACCTCTGAATATGTATGGAAAACCGAGTACATTATTTACTTGATTTGGGTGGTCCGAACGGCCTGTTGCCATTAGTATGTCTGGACGTGCCTCCATGGCAAGTTCATAGGCTATTTCGGGCGTAGGATTGGCAAGTGCGAAAACAATTGGGTTGGCGGCCATACTCTTTATCATTTCTTGCGAAACAATATTTCCTGCAGATAGACCAATGAATACATCGGCGTCTACCATTGCTTCGGATAAATTTTTGATGGTACGATCGGTGGCGAATTCCATTTGTACGGGATCCAAGTCGGTGCGGCTTTTATGCAGCGGGCCGTCCTTGTCAAGCATTACAATGTTTTCTTTTTTTGCACCCAGTAAATAATACATTCTTGTACATGAAACAGCCGCAGCACCTGCACCACTTATAACAAATTTTACGGACGCTATTGTTTTTCCTGCAAGTTCCAATGCATTTAGCAACGCCGCACCAGAGATAATAGCGGTACCGTGCTGGTCGTCGTGCATTACAGGGATTTTCATCTGTTTGCGCAACTCTTGTTCAATCTTGAAACACTCAGGGGCTTTTATGTCTTCCAGATTTATTCCGCCAAACGTAGGCTCCAGCGATTTTACGATCTTAATAAATTGGTCAGGATCTTCGCAATCTATTTCAATGTCAAACACATCAATACCTGCAAATTTTTTGAATAGCACGCCTTTGCCTTCCATCACAGGCTTCGATGCTTCTGGTCCAATATTTCCTAGCCCAAGTACCGCAGTGCCGTTGGTAATAACGGCAACAAGATTTCCTTTGGCAGTGTATTTGTAAACTTCTTCTTTGTTTTTTTCAATTTCTTTGCACGGCTCCGCTACCCCAGGAGAATACGCCAATGCTAGATCGAGTTGAGAACTCAACATTTTTGTGGGTACTACTTCTATTTTCCCTGGCTGTCCTTGGCTGTGGTAATTCAGGGCGTCTTCTCTGCGGATGTCTATGGCCATAGTATTCTACTTTATTGGTATTGAATTTTATTTATTCTGCTAATTTCGCAGTCTTGTACTTCGTTTCTTTCGCCTTTTTTAGCTCTTTATTTTCTTGGAATTCGATACTAGATGCCCATGAAATATAAAAGAGGGTACTGGATTTTCCATAATTGCTAATTATTGTTCCATCAGGGAGTTTTAATCCTGTTGATTGATAATTCAGAAAATTGTCCAAGTAATATTTGAACGTAATGGCTTGCGATTTTAGAAATTTTATCTGAAAAAAAACAGCTGGATTGAAGGTGTTTACTTTATTGGAAAACCATTCTTTATTTGTAGTCTTCGTATTATCATAAAGAAATTTCTCTTTATAATGAAATAATAGATTCAAGTCTACCCCAACGGCTAGGAACGACTGATTTTTTACGTTTCCTATTTTAAAGGCGAAAGGTACATTCAGCCCATAAGCACGCTGCTTGAAAGTTACTTTGCTTGAATCAAAATAATTGACCATACCAATATTTCTTATTCCTAATCCGGTATAAAATCCACATTTTTTATTGAAGTTGATATGAAGTTGACTTTCATGATTTATAAAACCAGAAAATCGTACTACTTCTGATATCGTCGTGGCGGTAGTGTTTAATTTTGCATAGGAAAAGATCAATTCTGTTTGACTTGTGGGATAATATTTTTGAGCAAAAGCGGGGAATGTTGCTAGGCAAATGAATATAAAGAGGTTGATTTTCATTGGGTATTTTAGTTAAGCACAAAGGTACTATAATAGTAGTAATGCGAATGAATTTATGATTTTTTAATGCTTGTTTTTAACCTCGCTCAGAATTTCGGAAATAAAATCCATCTGTATCTGCTGAATCTCTAGTAGTTTTTGATTTTGGTGCATTGTCATGTGGTCTATTTTTTCATGCAGCATTCTGATTTCAAGTTCTGCTTTAAGGTTTACTTTGAAGTCATTTTCTGATCGGCTTCTGTCTTTTTCCTCTTTTCTATTCTGGCTCATCATTATTATGGGTGCTTGTATTGCTGCCAGACAAGACAATAGTAGATTTAAAAGAATAAAAGGGAAGGGGTCAAATGCTTTTGTGCTCAGCATCCAGATATTTAGGAGTATCCACAGCATAATAAAGCAAAAAAAGGAAATTATAAACGTCCAGCTACCGCCAAAAGTTGCTATTTTATCCGCTACACGTTGCCCTGACGTAATTTTACCTCCCAGTCCAAGCTCTATATTGGAAGAAAGGAGTTCGTTTTTTGTAATGCTCGAAATTACTTCTTTTTCCATTCGATTAAGGTCGCGAAACTCTTCCTTAATAATACTTTCAAGGTATTTTTTCTTATAATTATCTAATAATATGTTGTTTATAAGGCTATCTGCTCCAAAGGATGAGACGTCTTTTTGTATAAAGGCAAGAATAGGTTTTCGCAGTTCGGAACCCTTTGTAAGCGCTTCGTCTTTAAATATTTCACCTGAAATGGTACATTTTTTTTGATTTTTCATAAAAGTTTAACTTATTTGTAAAAGTAGTTAATAAATAATTTATTTAAACCCTTCTTTGTAGTTCTCGTAAAAGAGAATTAGTTTTTAAGATTAAACCTTATTATATGAAAAAATTAGTACTTCTATTTGTTCTAGCTATATTTCTTTATGGCTGCGGTAGCCCTCACAGATGCCCTACGTATGCAGATTCTGGTGCAAAATGGCATAAAAAACAAAAAAGTGGTGGACATCCTTATGGCAAACATTAATCAAGTGCACTAGTTTTTAGGTGTCGGGATATATTTATTTTACACAAAGTATTTATAATCAAAATTTTGACTATAAATACTTTGTGTAATTATAGTCTTAGAATAGGCTCTTTAAAGAGTCTTTAAGGTCGTCTAATTTTTCAGATGCCGCTCCTTTCAAATCTTCCATTTTGTCGCTAGAGACCTCTTTCAAGATACTTGATAGATTAAACTCCTTTCCTTGTAATAATCCTTCTAACTGATTTCCTAACGCTTCTGGCATTTTATCTTTTAGTAAGCCTAACACTGTAGTAAGCGCAGCTCTAGACTGATCAGCACTGATGCCTGTTTTTTCTGTAATTACTTTGATTATTTCTTCCATGTTTTTTTTGTTTAATTAGATACTAAAGATAGGCGTAATACTTTGAATTACTTATTTATACTAAGACAATAATTCGTAAACTCCATTTATTTTTTCAAAATAAGGCTTTAAAGCTTATTGATGTTAATTTTTCGGAGGATACTGTCAATAATTTGGCGGGTAGTTACGCCTTCTGCCTCTGCTTCGTAGTTTAGCAAAATTCGGTGTCCGAGTATGTCGTAGGCTACCTCTTTTATGTCTTCAGGAAGTACGTAGTCTCTTTCATTGAAAAAGGCAATCGCTTTGGCTGCTAGGTTTAAATTAATCGATGCGCGTGTAGATGCGCCGTACTGTACGTAACGGGCTTCGTCATTCAATCCATAGTCTTTCGGCTTTCTTGTGGCGAAGACAAGCTCTATGATATAGCGTTCTAGAGACTCGCTGATGGTTACTTTATTTATTTCGTCTTTTATTGCAAAAATGTCTTCCTTCGTAAGTACTGTTTTTAAATCTTGTCGGTAATTCATATTTGACATCCTTCGCATTACTTCGAGTTCAGACTCTTTATCAAGATAGTCGGGGTATACTTTCATCATAAACCGGTCTACTTGTGCTTCAGGAAGTGGGTAGGTGCCTTCTTGCTCAATAGGATTTTGCGTAGCAAGTACCAAAAATGGCTTGTCGAGCATATAGGTAGATTCTCCAATGGTGACTTGCTTTTCCTGCATACATTCCAATAAAGCAGACTGCACTTTTGCGGGAGAGCGGTTGATTTCATCGGCAAGAATAAGATTGGCAAAAATAGGCCCCTTTTTGACTTCAAACTCACTCTTTTGCTGATTGTATATCATTGTTCCGATAATATCGGCAGGTAGTAAGTCCGGAGTAAATTGGATACGGTGAAAATCTAGCGCCAATGCTCTAGCGAGGGTTTTTATCGTCAGTGTTTTGGCTAGGCCTGGGACGCCTTCCAATAATATATGCCCTCCAGTAAAAAGACCTACCAATAAACGATTGATCATATAGTGTTGCCCAACTACTATTTTGCCTGTTTCTGCGAGTACTTCTTTTATCTTTTTTTGATATTCGATTACTTGGTCTTTTGGTACTACTTCTTCCATGGGGTCGTTATCTCTGTAATTACTGTAAAAATAGCAATATTAATAGAAAGATAAAAATTACAAAAAAAACACCCTCGACAGTTGTAATCGAAGGTGCTTGAAAAGGGTTACTACTTAAAATTTAGAGAATTGTGAATCCTACTGTTAACAACACAGAATTGATTTTAAGTTCGTCTGTAGAGTTGGAGAGATTAGACATTCCTCTTTCATACCGAACATCAATGGTTAATTTACTTATATCCACGCCTACGCCTGCCTGTAGGTTAAACGCAGTCGACTTTAGGTTTGGAGACGAGGATATCTTAGTGCCGTCTTGGTAAAGACTTTTGGCAACAATAAGCGCTGTAGAAGGTCCTGCAAATATTCTAACGTTGAACATGCTGGTAAGCTTCAATAATTTCAAACCTAATAATGCGTTTACGTTTACATTTCCTGTTTTTACTTGAGTTTCTACACTATTGCCAGAGAGAGAAGAGGCTGAAGGAGAGTTTAAGTTTGCTACTTTATTGCTGTAGTATAGTTCGGGTTGCAGATAAACTCTTTTTCTGCCTACTCTTACAAATACACCTCCAAGAAAACTGCCGTTTGCTTTTGTGGTATATCCTTTTAAATCTGTTTTAGCGACATTAAATCCAGCGCCTACCATAGGGCCGAAAGTTAATTTTTGTGCATGAATGTCTAGGAATAGAAGGCTTGAAAAGATGAGTAGAGCTATTTTTTTCATTTGTTTTTTAAAGTTAGTTAAATTATAATTTTACGATACTTAAAGATATATATAAATATTTGATTTATCTGGTCGTAGTGAAAGTTTATTTTTAGAGACGAAGCGCTTCAAGCCAAATCTATAGATTTTTTATACACCTCTGAAAGGTTCGTTTTTGTTGTTTATAAGAAATGCAGCAGCACACGGCAACTGGGCGTTATTTTTCTATTTTTCGGATAATTATACGGCTAGCGAGGAAGTATCGGGGTTCATGGATTTATGGATTGCCTTAATTAGCTTTCTGATTTTCTTTTTTATTTTTTTCTTCCATTTTCGGATGGGTTTTAATTTAAAAAGCTTTCGCCCTTTTTTTATGTATCGAAACAATCTACCCTCTGTCGTTTCAAAAGTGCTTTTTGCCATTGCCATCGAATAGGCTTTGTTTCTTTCATGCAATGCATGTTCTATAATTTCAAATCTGTGCATACGATCTTCCCTCCTTGAATAAGAGTAAAGATAGAAAAGGATGTTTCTTGCATTGCTTTTTTTTGAATAAGGTTGTGTTAAATTCCTAAGGAGAAAAATAGCGGTTTGGGATAAATCATAATAATTATATAATCTTTTTTCAATTAAGAGTGGGACATAAAAAATAGGTACGCATAGGATGCTTGAGGATAGGCATTTTATAGCATTACGTTATTTAATCATTTCTTAACAAATAAGTAATCGTTACGTCATAATCAGGCAGTACTTTTGTTAAAACTCATTATGAAAACACTTTTCAAAACTATTATTCTTTCTGATATCCATTTGGGCACAGCCGGCTCAAAAGCAAAAGAGGTAACACAATTTTTGAAGAAAAATATCTGCCATACGCTTATTCTTAACGGCGATATTATTGATGGCTGGCAATTGAAAAAGTATGGAAAATGGAAAAATAAACATACGAAATTTTTTAAGCGTGTGTTGAAAATGATGGACGACTATGATACGAAAGTGATTTACCTTAGAGGAAATCACGATGATTTCTTAGATCAATTTATTCCAATACAAATGGGAAATCTTAGTATTCAGAGAGATTATTACCATGAATCAAATGGAAAAAAATTCTATGTAATACACGGCGATGTTTTTGATTCTATAACGACCAACCTAAGATGGATAGCGAAGTTGGGCGATGTCGGGTATACTTTTTTACTTTGGATGAACCAGCGCTATAATAATTATAGAGTAAAAAAAGGGTTGCCGTATTATTCGCTTTCTCAAGCCATCAAGTTGAAAGTAAAATCTGCCGTTTCTTATGTGAACGATTACGAAGAACAATTGTCGTCTATGGCGAGAATAAAGAAATGCGATGGTATTATTTGCGGTCATATTCATCAGCCGGCGCTAAAGGAGATGAATGGTATTATGTATATGAACTCAGGCGATTGGGTTGAGTCGCTTACGGCATTGGTAGAGACACTGGAAGGGGAATGGAAGATTGTCAATTTTGAAGAAACATTGATAAGTGATTCGCAGCAGGAAGACGATGAAGACGCGGAGCAAGAAAGTACTTCTTATATCGAAGATTTGATGATGCTAAGAGAGGAGCTGAAAATGAAAAAAGCAGCCCCTAAAGCATCGTAATAACTACTATTTTTTGGACTAATTACACCTTGCTTTTATTGACAGGGTTATTTTTATTGGGATACGGTGTTTTTTATAACACATCATTTTTAGTATTGGGACACAAGATGCGTCCCAATACTAAAACCCTAAATACACACTTACACTAATACTTTCAAACAGGCAGGTAGGATTGCTATTCTTATTTCTTTACCTGTTTCGGCAGGTTCTCCATCGAGGTGAATAACGCCTTCTGATAAACGTTCAACGAATATTTCGGTAGCGCTCAAAGCCTCCATATACGATGACTTGTGGGCTGTTTTTCCAAATACTCTAAGTACCAAACCAGGCATTGCGTATATCGGAAATGGTTTTAAGATACAGATGTCTAATTTTCCATCCGCTACATCTGCTTGAGGGGCAATGTAGGCATTGTTTCCATATTGGGAGGCATTGGCAAACGTTATCAAAAATGCATTTCTGGTTATGGTGCTGTTGTTTAACGTAAGTTTATAGGGTTGCGCCTTGTAGGAAGCAAACTCGGTCAATACCGCTTTTACATAGCCCATAAAACCTCTACCTTTAAGCGTGGCGAAGATATTGCCAATGTGCGCATCAAAGCCCATGCCGCAGGTGCAAAAGAAAGGCATGTCGTTTATTGTTCCTGCATCATTGATTTTTATCGTTGCGGTGTTGAGTTGAGCAACGGCTTTGGCAGGATTCATAGAAATGCCCATGTGTCTAGCCAATCCATTTCCAGAACCAAAAGGGATAATTCCTAATGCCGCATCCGAATTGATAATCATTTTTGCTACCTCGTTTATTGTTCCGTCGCCTCCTACGGCAACTATTTTTTTGATTCCTTGCTCAAAAGCCGTTTGCGTTAATTCACTTGCGTGGCCTACTTTTTCTGTGTAAAAAATGACAGGCTCGAATTTAGTTAAGGCTAGATTTTTTTTAACCATTTCCTCAAACCCTTTCTTACTGCGCCCTCCAGATATAGGGTTTACTATAAATGCAATTTTTTCCTTAACCGTTGTAGTCATCTTCTAATAATTAGTTTTGCAAAACAAGTAATTTTTATGATAAGATACTATTCTAATTCAATTTAGTTACAAAGGCTTTATCCTAAAGTAGTATAATTTAATATTCAAGTAATAATGAGTTGAAGTTCATTGCCTTCATTTGTGCCTACTAATATAACAACATGGAACAGAAAAAACTTAAGTTCATTTTTATAGTACAAGGTGAAGGAAGAGGGCACATGACACAGGCTATATCGCTTAGAGATATGCTAGATAGGGCAGGTCACACTTTGTCTTGTGTATTGGTAGGAAAAAGTAAGCGGCGTGAAATCCCTTCGTTCTTTTTTGAAAAAATAAAGACGGAAGTTATTTCTTTTGAAAGCCCTAATTTTGTAACGGATAAAAAAGGAAAAGCTATCCAGATTTTACCAACGATAACGGAGAACCTAAAACGCACTGGCTTTTTCCTTTCCAATCTAAAAGTTATTGATAAAAAAGTAAAAGAATACAACCCAGATGTGATCATAAATTTTTACGATTTGCTCGGAGGGTTTTATTCCCTCTTATATAAGCCCAAAGCAAAGTATATTTGTATTGGACATCAATACCTTTCTCTACACCCTGATTTTGAATTTCCGAAACAGAAAATGATGGATAGGATTATGTTGCAACTGAATACGAAAGCGACCTCGTTCAGGGCTTCTAAAAGATTAGGGCTTTCGTTTCGCCCTATGTCCTATTTTTCGAGAGAAAAGATAACCGTGGTTCCGCCTTTATTAAGAAATGAAGTGTTTGATATACTGCCTGAAAATAATAATTTCATTCTAGCCTATATGGTCAACAGTGGTTATGGGGAAGATATTATAAAATGGCACGAATCGAATATGGATTTGAATGTTCATTGTTTTTGGGACAAAGCAGGCGTAGACGACAATTTCAAACCACACGAAAATCTTACGTTTCATAAGCTAAACGATAAGGTGTTTTTGGAATATATGAAAGGCTGCTCAGGGTATGTAAGTTCTGCTGGATTTGAATCTATTTGTGAAGCGATGTATTTGGGAAAACCAGTAATGATGGTGCCTACAGAAGGGCAATTTGAGCAGGAATGCAATGCATTGGATGCAGTCAAATCTCATGCAGGAATTTCAAGTAAGGAATTCGACATTTCGAAATTGTTGGATTATTTGCCAAAACATAAATCTGTAAAGAATGAATTTGGCACTTGGATAAGTAAAGCAGAGGAGATCTTTTTAAAAGAGTTAACAGAATAAATTTGTAGTTGAAGTGTATGATAAAGGAAATTGTAGAAAAAATTGTAGCCGAACAGAAGGATAAAGAAACGACATTTTCGGAGCAGCTGTATTATCCTGTAGACATTTGTCTTATCAATGGGAATATTCTGCTTCGGGCCTTTCGTATCATTGGGTTTGAAGGTAATAAAATAAAAGGAATAACGTGGAAAGAAGAATACAGTGCGCCTAGGGAAAATCGAAAAGAAGTGTACAGCTATTTTTATTTAGAGGAGATAGCGACGCTATATTGCTTTGATTTAGGACTTGAATATGACACTAAACGCATAATCGAATCCTTGTAATTTCGGAGGTATTGGTACTAAGATTTTAAGGAGCACACAAGATGTCTTTTCCTTCTAATCGCCTACTAAATCCCTCCGCATATTTCCCTAAAAGGCCGTTGATTGTTTTTGATTTCGCTCGTTTATAATAAATAAGCGCATGCTCGTAGTCGCCGCATAACTGATAGATACGCGCACTTATATAGGCGCTGGTTGCTTCTTTGTGCTCAGATTGTAAAGCGTTGAAAAGTATAGCTTTTCTTTGCTGTGCTTCTTCAGGTTCTAACGTGCTGTCCACACTCAAGATTACTACTTTTTGGAGGTCGTAGGTTTTTGCTATTATTATGTTTTTAATTCGTTCAAAGGCTTTTGTCACGGAATACTGATAGGTAAAGGCATTAAAAAAACGCCGTCTCTATAGGCTTTCTCTGGAAAAATAAAAACTTCCGCAGTTAAAGTTGTATCAATAATTTTTTTCCTTCTGGAGTAAGTTCGTCCGAAAAGCCATATTTATTCTGGCACCCATAGGCGTCAATCCAGACCGTCCCTAATGTAGACTGAGACTTCACTAAAGTGTGGCAATTGGTATTCGTGACATCGTAAATATTATACAAATGCACCTGAGTCAACTCGTCTTGGAGTAATAAAACTAATCCAGCGTTTACTTGGTCGCAAAATCCAAAGCCTCTAACAAGGCAGCTGAATGAAGAGCCCGATACTACCGGAATATCCTGCTGGTATTGCGTCATGGATGCTTGCTGTACTTCGTGCACGGCAAAATCGATTACTGATTTTTTTGCTTGATTTTCAAAGCGTTCGTGTACATTGTCGACTATTGTTTTACGCGCCTTAAATTCCCATGCCTTATGATATATATAGGCGACTATAGTGTGATTTTTTATCCATTGTTCTTCGTTTTCAAAATAGAAATCTGCTTGGCTTCCTAGTGTTGTAGCCAAATATGCTGTTGATATTGGAATATAAAAAAAAGAGACCAATGCAATAAGTAAAACCGTTAGGATATAGGAAAAATACTTGAGAATGCGTAAAATAAGTTTCAAGTTATTCAGGTTGTTAAATTATTTATTTTTCAATTCTAAGAGTAGTGTCAATATTCCAATCGTCAAACACAATGGAGAGGAATAATTGGAATCATTTCTTCCGAATTTTGTATGTTTCAAAAAGAAGGCGCAAGACTTTCGTCCTACGCCTTCTTACTATATATCTCTATATTATTACTCTCCCAACACGATTTGCACTCTTCTATTTTGTGCTTTCCCTGCGGCAGTTCCATTGTCTGCAATAGGTTGTGAAGCTCCCAAGCCTTTTGATTCAATACGGTTTTCAGGTAGTCCTTTGCCTATCAAATAATTTTTTACCGAAAGCGCACGTTGCTCCGATAGATTCTGATTGCTCTGGTCGTTTCCTACATTGTCGGTATGGCCGTAAACACCTACTTTTAAGCCTTCTGCTACAATAGCACTTTTTAAAATATCATCCAACACACCATAAGATGCTGCTTTTATAACAGCACTTCCTGTCTCAAATTGTATCTGATATGATTTTGAAGACACGTTGCTCGTAATGGTTTCATTGTACGTAATTTTGATTGACTCTCCCGCCATAAGTTCTGGATGGTTG
Source organism: Cytophagales bacterium (assembly GCA_043718845.1). Lineage (GTDB taxonomy): Bacteria > Bacteroidota > Bacteroidia > Cytophagales > Cytophagaceae > JANYCO01. The sequence continues at coordinate 2,843 of JAYSUZ010000305.1, read as the reverse complement.
GCCACTACAGACTGAAGGAAAGATTTGTCTACTACTTTTGAATATTCAGGATATGTAGCCATAAATTCTGGGTACATTTTTTTAAGAATATCGCCAAATGTGTTGTACACTATTTTGTAACGGTCTATGCCGTCTTTACCCAAACCGAACGTATTGGCAGCATCTTGTAAGTTGAACGCCATAGAACCACCAAGTTCTACTTCCTGTCCTGTCAAATCTTTTTCTTTGATACCGTTGTAGTATTTCAACCAGTAGTCGCCGTTTTGCTCGTTGTATACTTTTGCAGACACGTTGGCTGCAAATTTTTTCGCTTCGTTGAACGAACGCACTTGGTCGCCAGATTGGGCTAAAGCCATAATCAAATTTTCGAAATCGGTACGGTGGTCGTAAGCAAACTTCTTAATCGTGATGGTAATGTTTGGCATTTGCGAAGCATATTGTTTGGTAGAAGCCAAGGTAATCAAACCTCCTTTTTGTGTCGCCACGTTTACATCGCCAGGTGTCCAAGTCGCTACTGCGTCTACGCCTACGGTCGTATCTTTGTTTATTTTTTTACCGTTTACTACTATTTGTCTAGACTCTTTGTAACCGGTGATGTATTTTGTAGGGGCGTCTAAGAAATCGATTGCTGCAATAAGGTTGATTGCATTGGCGTCAAATGTTTTTTCATCAGGATTTACTTTTAATCCATTGTCGCCAGCCCATTTCAAAAGGATGTTCATGTCGCCATCTTTCATCACACAGGCTACTGTTTTGCCCAATGCATTTTTGGGGTCTGTTTTCCAGCTCGCAGGAGCCATTACCTGATCTTCTCCATACGATTTTCCCATAGCATAAAAAGCGATAGGTTGGTAATCGGGGCCAAGAGGCTCAAGCTCTTTCGCAAGTGCTGCAAAAAAGAACGGCATTCCATCGCCCATGAACGAAGCGAAAACACCTGGTGTTGTTGGGTCGTTTTTATAGCTTTGTGCAAATTTTACAATATCAGCCATCGATTTAAAACAATCGTCTTGGCGAATTACTTCTACTTGAAGTTTCGCTTGGTCTATCAACGAGCCTTTTGTAGTCATTGCGCCACCGTTGGCGTACATCAAGGGGAACTGAGCGTTCCAAGCCATTACTTTCCATTGTATTTTTGTGCCACCGTTTACCGAAACATCGGAAGACGGGAGTGCCAACATTGTTGCGTTGCCTTTTAGAGATGCCTCTGGTGCATCGGGCAACATTACTTTACCTATTTCGGTAGATTCTTTTGCGGCTTGCGGTCTCTTGTCCCACCAAAGAACTTTTGCGGCAAACAAACCGCCTAAGAGTAGGCCTATGATTGCTACTTTGCCTGATGTTTTTATTTTTACTGCCATGTTATGTTCGCTTATTTAGTTGATTGTTTATTTTATTGTAATAAATCGTTGTAAGAACTACTGTCTACTTTTCCTATTTCTCTTGTTGGGTTTGATAATTTTACTTGGGAAGAAAGTTTCATTCCTTGTTCTGGATTAAACGATTCTAATAGTTTCAATCCTTGTTGTTCGGAAGTAGCGTTGTCAAGGTCTATGGAGCGCATGAAATCAGAAGAATAGCTGATGGCTTTTTTCATATTCGCCAATTTGCCAGCGATATCTTCTTTTAAATATTCCATAGACTGCTCCACCATCAATTTTTTCTCCGGGTCTCCTTTGAAAATTTTCAAAGCCGAACTCAAGGCTTTGTTTCCAGAAGTAACAGACTTGTATAAATCTTTTTTAAGCTCCAGTTCGTTTTTAGAATCTTCAATAAGGTACGCGCTATTCTTGTGAATTTTAGTAAGGTAGTCGCCGATACGTGCTAAGTTGTCACGGATAGGAGCGAGTTGTTTTACGTACTCTTGCAGACGGGCTATTTGTCTTGTAGCGTTTCCAAGTTCGGGGAGCATGTTGTTTTCTTGAGCTGCTTTTGCTTTGCTCAAGAGTTTGTTCATCTCCTTTTCCTTCTCCTCAATCTTCATGTTTATTTTCTCTTTCTGAGCGTCCACATCTACCGATTGTTTGTAAAGCATTTCACGCTGCTTTTCCATATCGTTGATGTAGTCTTCTGCTATAATGAAGGGATCTAGTTCGATTACAATGCCGATTAGTTTTTTCATCAGCATTTCATAGAAATAGAAAAACGCCAAGCGCAGTTTGCGGTGTGTGATACAATACAAAAATACGCCAAGAGAAACCAATGCGATACCAAAGTTGACCGTATTCCAAATTACATTCGTAAGGATAGGCAATACATAATAACCGATTAGCGTAAGTATGCCTAAGCCAATGACAACACCTACTTTGCCTCCGGGTCTGTCCCAATACGATTTAAGTTTCTGTGAGGCATCGTTGGGGAATATTGTTGTGGTTTCCATTTCGTAAGATTAATTGTTATAGGTTAGTTTGAATTTTTAAGATGTCGCTGTTTATTTTATTCAACATGGCTTCGCAGGCTATATTGTACCCATTTTTGTTGGAGGAAAGTCTTTTTTCTTCTTCGGCTACTTCGTTTTTTCCTGCTGCGATTTGTACCTGAGCGTCCGAAATTTCTTTGGTGAGATTTCTTATCAATTCAGAATGGTCGACAATTTTCTTTTCTAGTGCTGCTACCGCATTTTTCTTTGTTTCAAGGTCGGAATGGTTTTTTTGGTCCAGTACTTTCTCAAATTTCTGCTTGTCGGCAACGATGATTTCTTTGTAATATCCAGCCGCTTCGATCAATTTGTTTTTGGTAAGCCCTTGAATGCTCAATGAAGCGAATGCCGCCGAAAATCTTGTTTTTTCGTCCGGAATATGCGCTTCTAGCGTTTCTTGTACCTTGCAAAATTCATAATAATC
>JAYSUZ010000304.1:0-2987 GCA_043718845.1 Cytophagales bacterium | reverse complement strand
TAAACCCCTGTGCATCTTTGTAGGAGCGTATTTTTTTTATGTTTCTAATAATTCGAATTTCTTTTCGGTACCATTTTCGAGAAACTCCGATATAGTCGTACGAGCCATAAAAATGCTTGTAATCAAACAATAATCCTTCTACTTTCAAATCGTCAACATAGCGTTGCATTTCGTCCTTTACGACGGGCAAATATTTTTCATGCAGCACTTCATCGCCTTGAATATAAAAACACCAGTCGTATTCGAGTCCAATGGCATCAAAAGCCTTGTTGGTTTCATCGGCCAATACTTTACCGCCTTCTCGCAAGCTGTCGTCCCAAGTAGTCGTAATAATTTTTATTTTGTCAGAAGGAATATTTTGGATAAGCGCCCTTGTTTCGTCTTCCGAATTTCCTATAGCTACAATGAAAATATCACAGAGCGGTAAAACCGAGGTAATGGCTTCTACGATTGGGTAATCGTACTTGAGCGCGTTTCTTATAAAACTAAATCCTGCTACTTTCAATGTAATTTCAATTTAATGCCCTAAGATACTATCTAGTGGAACAATAACAAAACGAATAAGACTGCTGATATTAACTAAAAAATGTTTAGTTTTGGGTTAAATAAGTAGATTTCAGAACCCAATACGTAAACTATATTTTGATACCGATACTACACTATCTTATAATCAGTTCTATACTTTTTAGCATAGGTATAGCAATTGTGATTACAAAGCGAAATATAATTGTAGTATTGGCTGGAATAGAATTGATTTTAAATGCTGCGAATATTAATTTTGTAGCGTTTAGTACCCAAGATGGAATGTTAAAAGGGCAACTATTTGCACTTTTTGTGATGGTTATTGCGGCGGCAGAAGCTACGGTAGCTTTGGCTATTATAGTGCAAGTATATAAGCATTTCAAAACCAGTAACCTCGACGAACTCAATAAACTGAAAGACTAATTAACCTTTGATACCTACAAGTACTATATTATCCCTTCTTATTTTATTCTTACCCTTAGGTACTTTTGGTGTCTTGTATTTCTTTGGAAATAAACTACCCCGCAAAGGCGATTGGCTAGCAACAGGTGTAATGGGAATGTGTTTGGCACTATCAATTTTTGTTTTTTCTCAACATTGGAACGGGGTAGAAGTACTTACGAAGTTCAATTGGTTTGTGCTTCCTGGCTTAGAAAAAGATATACTGTTTACTGCGTCCATTCATATAAATTCATTGACTTCGATAATGCTGGTGGTGGTTACCTTAATTTCCTTTTTGGTGCACCTCTATTCTATCGACTATATGTTTGATAAGAAAAATTACACCCGTTATTTTCCTTATCTAGGATTGTTTACCTCTTCTATGATTGGTATTGTTCTGTCCGACAACTTACTCGTTACCTTCATGTGCTGGGAGTTGGTGGGGTTTGCATCGTATTTGCTTATAGGATTTTGGATGGAAAAAATGGCCGCTGCCAGAGCAAGCAAAAAAGCATTTCTAATAAATCGAATTGGAGATGTCGGTTTTTTGATAGGGCTGTTTATTGTATATGTAAAATTTGGAACATTTGATTTAAGTCTCATAAATGCATCATTAGTAGCCACAGGGCTTCCCTCAGATTTAATATTTACCGTTGCAGGGTTAGGTGTTTTTCTTGGTTGTGTTGGCAAGTCGGCACAGTTTCCCTTACAACTTTGGCTTCCCGATGCTATGGAAGGCCCTACACCGGCCTCTGCGCTTATTCATGCGGCTACCATGGTGGCGGCAGGGATTTATTTGTTGGCCAAAACGTATTTATTATTAACCCCCGATGCGCTACTTGTGGTAACGTTCATTGGCGCTATCACTGCGCTTACAGGTGCATTGCCTGCCACAGTTCAGACCGATATTAAAAAGGTCTTGGCTTATTCTACCATTTCCCAATTAGGATTTATGGTGATGGCAATGGGAGTAGGGGCGTACGATGCAGCATTGTTTCATTTGGTAACACATGCCTTTTTCAAAGCGTGCTTATTTCTCGCGGCTGGTGCCGTAATACACGAAATGCACCACGTAAAACAAGCCATGTTTATCCGTGGTTATTTCAATAATTTCGATACCCTAAATATGAAATTGATGGGCGGCTTGAGGACTAAGATGCCGATTACGTTTGCCGCTTATTTCTTAGCGTGTATGGCACTTATTGGGGTGCCTTTATTTTCAGGATTTCTTTCTAAAGACGCTATTCTCGAAGGGGTGTTTAATTGGGCACTTTTAAAACAACAACAAACAGGAAATTTCGTTTATTATCTTATTCCCGTCATGGCCGTTCTTTCTATATTCACTACCGCTTATTATATGATTCGCCAAATGATTTTGGTGTTTTTTGGTTCGTTTAAATTAAAAATTGTTTATCCGCAGGTAGGTCCAGCCTTCGATAAAATACACGACCCCGGTTGGCTTATGAAAATTCCGATGATATTCTTAGGAATGTTGTCTCTTTGGATTTTCTTTTCTTTCAATCCCTTTAGTGGTCACCATAATTGGGTAATGGAAAAATTAAATAAAGCATTGCTTCCTCATGCTTTGTCCGAATGGAAAATAGTAGTAGTTTCTGTTACCACTGTTTCGTTAGGAATACTCGTTGCTTGGTTTAGATTTCGTCCTTCTACCTATTTAATCCCAAAGGACTTAAACGATTCGCCAATAAAGAGACTGCTGAAACAAAATTGGTATATGGATAAAGCGTATCAACTAGTAGTTGTGCAGCCTGGCTTATTGTTATCGACTTGGATGGCTTGGATAGATGTAACTATTCTGGATGGAGTGTTACATTTTATTGCATATCTTGGGGTTATTGGTGCGCATTGCATAGCACTTATAGATAAATACCTAGTAGATGGAATAGTGAATTTGGGCGGATGGATTTCTATACGCATAGGCAAATTTGTTCGATCCTTTCAACAAGGTTCTGTTCAAGGGTATTTTGCCTTCACCATTATAGCCATAGTACTAGTGTTCGTTT
>JAYSUZ010000303.1:0-2990 GCA_043718845.1 Cytophagales bacterium | reverse complement strand
TTAGAGCTTAGAGCGAAGTAGTAATTAAATTAATAATTTCGGGCAAATAGTATCTTGCAAATAGAATGAAGCACAAGCCAGAGGCTTATGGAATAGTTTGTCACGAGGCAGAAAAAATCTTGTGCCATCGGATTTTTTACTCAGTACTCAATATTCATGCACTCACTCTTGCTTTTTCTTTGTTTTCAAATTTCTTAATTTGTAGTTTCATAGGTATAGAAAATATTATGTTTTTTTATATAGAAGGCGCGGATAGTATGGTTGTGCCAGCGGGACATAGCACTTGTCACTATGAAGTGGCGAAGGGTATGCGCTAACTTATTTTTTTACAATTTCTACCTTAGTAGAATCATAACTAAAGTTTACAATTGCACCAGAAATTATTAAATGTACAGCCTGTTCAATAATGTGTAGTGGAGCTATGAACCATTCTCTTGGAGTATGTCGATTCCCGATTTTGTCGTATACATCAAGATTCAAACACGCTTTACCGAAAAAATTATGCAGCAATTGCTCTAATTTTTGTGGATTCAAATTGAAACATTTAAACGTGGCTACAATACTAACTTCTGCCATCAAATAGGTAGGCTCTATAGGTGCATTTTTTATTCTTTCTTCTACTTTTATTTTTGAAAATCCAATTTTAAAAAGATCTTGTAGCTCTTTTATTTCTTGTTTATCACTTTTTGATTTAAGGATATATATAAATCCAGTTTCTTTGTCTGCATCGATGATACTATTCAGATTTAAATTCAAGGTATTATTTGTAAATGTTACGCCTTTCCCATTTTGAAATAGGCCTTTGCCCAATGAACGGAAGAGCATATTTGATTCGGTTCCATTTTCAAAAATCAATTTCGTTCTGCCATCACGTTTTCCAAATTTGTCCGTTGTAATTTTGATCAACGATTTAACGTAAACCAAGATGCCATTTAAAACAAAGAATGCTCCCTCCTGAATTTGATTTTCATGGAACGTAACTAATTTCCTCTTTTCCTCTTTCAGCTCTTTTTGACAGGCAATAAATAAAGGCTCGTACGATGAAAAATCTTTACATACCTTTCTCTTTGCTACAAAATCTGCTTCTTCGCGATCTTTGTCCCGAGGTGCGAGATGTTTAAAATCAAAGAGATCTTCTGAATCATCACTCAGTAACCCAAGGCTGTCGTCTTCAAAAATATCGTTTATCGTCTTGAGTTGTTTTTCCTTTACATTCAATAACCCAGCCTTATCGTATTGCTTCAACAACTCAATTTTCTCACTACTTTCTCTAAATCCTTTTAATCGAGCATATAAATGATGTTCTGCTCCACCTGCTTGCGGCGCTCTTTTTTTCTTCTTTACAAAATCTACGATTTCCTGAAAAGAGTCAATCAATCTTTCGTCTTCGTTCTTGGGCGTACTTGCAGAAGACTTACTATTCAAAAGGCCTAACGGATCATCGTTAAATATATCTTGAAGGTTTTGAGGTTTTTTATTTTTCTCCATGCTGCTGTTTTCTCTTTTGATTCCTTATATAAATAAGCGTTTCGGCCAATCTTCGCTCAATAGCATCCAACGATTTTATGGAAGGATCTCTTTTATGAATAGTGGCAAAGTCTTTTATTTTAGGCCATAAAATTAACGCTTCTTCATCCGTTATAGTAATTCTGGTAGCTTCAATGGTCTCCATGATTATTTTGAGCAGATTTGTAGTAACCGATTTGGACAATATTTCATACGCTTTCTGAAACGGATTTACTTTATCAATTAGTTCAATATCCAACTCGTCTATGTTTACAAACTGCCCTGCCATTTTTATAAAACGCTGGTCTGCTACCTGACTTCCATCAGATGCCGAATTTGTAGTTTCGAATTTTATTTTGCCGCATGCCTGAGCTTCATCGTCCGACAATTGAGGGTAGAGCTGTTTGATTACTTTCGGGATTAATTCATTGGCTATTCTATCTTCTGAGTTTCCTTTTGCTAGTGCTTTTTTAATTTCAGTGTCTTCTTTCAATGCCTTTTTTATCACCCCTACATCTACCATCAAACTGTTTTTAACCAACGAATCGAGTACAATATATTGACGTACTTCTTCCAATTCCTTGTCGGATAAATCTGGATATTTTTCTTTGATTACCTTCGGTATAAAAACTTTATTGACAACCTCCGAATCTACATTTCCTGCTATTGCTGCTAAAATACTTTCATCTTTCAGCAAATTCGCTTTCATGTCGTTGATGTCAGACTCGATGATGTCTTTTACTCTTTTGGAACTCGGGGTTTTGTACCCAATTACCTTTATGGTACCCGCTTCTGATTTGTCTTCGTTGGAAACTTTGGTTCTAAAGTTAAAATTCGGAGCCAATACTTGTTCCATCAACAAAGAAGCGGTAATGGCTTTCAACATATTGTTTACAGATAGTTTTACCATTTCATCTTTTGCATCCGGCTCTGCTATCAGATTGGTAAACTGGGCATGGGTTTTATTAGTACTATCTCTTGTACACCTCCCTATGATTTGAATAATCTCTGTCAGCGAACCTCTGTAGCCTACCGTTAACGCATGTTCGCAATAAGGCCCGTCAAACCCTTCTTTTGCCATTCCTAAGGCTATAATCAAATCCAAATCGTCTTTAGAGGTGATGTTTCTCAAATAGGTTACCACCTTTTCTCGATCCCTTGGATTGTCGTTTACCAAATCGGCAACTTTTAATATCTTTTTATCCTTACGCCTTTTTACATGAATTATAACGGTATCAGAATCAACTTTAATAATTTCTCCAATAGCATCTATTATTGTTCCTACTTCGTTGTGCTTTTCTTTGGTGGACTCTCCAGAATTTACATTCGGAATGTGCACAAGCGTTTTCTTATTGGTGTCTAATACTTCAAGAATGGCGGAAGTGTATTTCCCTTGATAAAAATGATACCCAATACCCAACGATTTTAAATAGCTATACCCGTTTAACTGTTCGTAATAGTTGTAGGTTACTTTTGTAAACTTG
>JAYSUZ010000302.1:0-2996 GCA_043718845.1 Cytophagales bacterium | reverse complement strand
AGGCGGGTGCTGGAAACACGATTGGATAATTGGTGCGCCAGTGCTCGACCCTACCTGTGAGAGGTTTGGGGTGAAATCCCCCTTACCTACTCGACCTTCGTTGTTTCTGATTTTTGTTTTGTTAATCCAAAACAGAATTGAGAAGGTGTTTTTTACTTGCATGGTCTAATTTACTTTAGTCTTGTTTGGTAACTTTTAGGTCACTAAACAGTATTAAAAATGTAACCAAAATGAATTAAAATATATCAAATAATATACTGTATATCAGTTTGTTATATGTAATTCGGTTACCTATTTACAAGTATACAAAAAGGTAACCGAATAGGTCACATTTTATCTGAAAAAAATTGATTTTATATGATAAGGCTAAAAACAAAAAGCCTTTAAATCATACGATTTAAAGGCTTTTGATAACATTTACTGTGGTATCTGTCGGGGTGGCAGGATTCGAACCTACGACCTCCTGGTCCCAAACCAGGCGCGATACCGGGCTACGCTACACCCCGATTACTTTAAGGACTGCAAAGGTAGGAATTTAATTTACAATTCCAAATCTTTTTTGCAGAGAGAGAGGGATTCGAACCCTCGGTACCGGTTACCCAGTACGACAGTTTAGCAAACTGTTCCTTTCGGCCGCTCAGGCATCTCTCTGTACTTTCTCTTAAAGAGATGCAAATATAGCATTTCTTATACAACAAGACAACCTGTTGTGAAAAAAAATATTATTTATATTAAATTGATCTTTCTCTGTAAATTGCGTTTCAAATGAATTGGCTCAAAGATATAGCACAAATAGAATACCTTTATATAGAAGCATTTTTGCTTTTTTATCTTGCTTATGCTGTTCGTATGTATTTCATATCCAAGAAGCTCAAGGTAAGTATAATGCGTTTATTTCTTAAATTCATACTCCGTTCGGTCTACTTTGCGCTGTTTATTGTAGCGCTTCTTGGTCCTTCCTTTGGAGATATAAAAAAAGAAATTAAAGCCATAGGGAAAGATATCTATTTTGCCATAGATCTTTCTGCTTCTATGGATGCTACCGACATAAATCCTTCTCGCCTAGAAAAAGTAAAATTTGAATTTGTTTCCATATTAAAAAACTTCAATTCAGATAGGGTAGGGCTGATTGTTTTCTCCGAAGAAGCATTTCTTCAATGTCCTCTCACTTATGATCAAAATGCTGTGAAACTATTCATGGAAACGTTATCGACAAGCTCAATCGCTATGGGGGGGACAAATTTGAATGCTCCGTTGGCATTAGCATATTCTAAATTAGTAGTGAATAATGGTACGGTAGAGCCAATCGGAAAGGCAAAAATACTTGTTTTGATAACTGATGGAGAGCATCTTAATGAACAGCATTCGGATGAATGGCTTTTGAAAATCAAAAAGGCAGGTATAAAATTATTTATTTTAGGAGTAGGCACCGCAAAGGGAAGTAAAATTCCTACCGCCGATGGATTCAAACGAGATTATTCAGGTCAATTCGTGGTGTCTTCTGTAAATGAAACTAGAATGAAAGAAATGTGTGCTTTATCGGGAGGGAAATATTTTGAACTATCAGCCGAAACAAATGAAATTAAAAATCTAGTAAATAAGATTGCTAAAGAGGAGGGGACATTTAATGGAAGTAGAAAGATAGAAAGTGCTGCGAATAAATATTTTTATTTTCTTTTTATAGCCTTAATATTCCTCGTCTTTGATATACTTATAAGTGTGAAGACTATAAAAATATGAAGTACATATTGCTGATAAATATATTTTTTCTCTTCTGGGGGAAGTTTAATCGCATTGCGGAGGTAAATGCATTAAAGGAGGATGCGTCTGTTTTTTATCAGAAAAAAGCGTATAAAAAAAGTATACTAATTTATGAGAAATTGCTTGCCGAGTATAAGGAAAAAGATGAGTCTGTAGTCTTAAATCTTGCAAATTGTTATTTCCAACTCAAACGTTACAACAGTGCTATCGATACGTATAAATTATTAATAAACTCTAAGGAATTTGCTATTAAATCTAAGGCTTATTTACAGCTAGGGGTAATATATGGGAGTAATAATAAGAAAGAGTTAGGCTTGAGTTATTTTAAGGAAGCCCTAAAGGCAATGCCGAGCAATGAAGAAGCTCGGTATAATTTTGAGCTCCTTAAAAAGGAGCACAATGAAAATCAAAAAAATACATCACCTGATAAAAAGAAGGAAAACAAAGACGGTAAAAATAAGACAAGTACAAGTACCTCGGAAGCATCTCAAAATACGAACAACGGTAGTGATTCTAAAAATAAAAATCCCGAAGAGCAGTCTCAAGAAGGAGAGGAGGAGAATGAGGAAGACTTTGGAGGAGAGCAAGAAGAAGAGCTTCAATACGATAATACGGGCGATAAAGAAGTGAGAGCACTTACATCTAAGCGGTTGGCAGAAATGAATATGAACGAACGACAGGCGCGCATGATCTTAAAAACGATGAAGAATTCTGAAATGCAGTACCTCCAACAACACAGAAAAATAGGAACCTCAAAAAGGACTCCTTCAAAACAAGATTGGTAGGGAAAGAACGATCCATTTTCTTATGCATTGCTCTTTCCCTACTTTATTTTTTAAGCCTTGAATGCTTCTAAACGCTTGTATGCTTCTTTCATTTTTTCTACAGGAACACAAAGTGATAACCGAAGGAATTTTTTACCATTAGAACCGAAAATTTCGCCAGGTGTAAAGAATACATATGTCTTATATAAAAGGCTATCAATGTACGCTGCAATGTCTGGAACAGCAGCAGGGTCTTTTGGTTTAGCCCAAACAAATAATCCTACTTGCTCTTTGCTGTATTCAAACCCTAGCAAATCAAGAATTTTATATACCCATTCACGTCGTTCGTTATAAACAGCATTTCTTTCGGCATGCCATTGGTCAGAATTTTGAAGTGCTTTGATTGCGGCTTGCTGTATTCCTTGGAACATTCCAGAATCGATATTGCTTTTTACTGTCAAGGCTGCATTG
>JAYSUZ010000301.1:0-3006 GCA_043718845.1 Cytophagales bacterium | reverse complement strand
TCAGCAATTCGGCTATCTCTTCTACCTTTTTACGACTTAAACAATATATAATACCTGATTTCCCTTTATGTTGTTTTACGTATTTAATAAGTTGTTTTTTGGTTTCCGATTTTGGTCTTATTTCGTAATAAAGATTTTTTCTATTAAAGGAAGATTTAAACACATTGGCTTCCTCCATTTGTAAATTTTTCTGTATATCAATTTGCACCTTAGGTGTAGCGGTGGCGGTAAGCGCTATAATGGGAAGATTTCCCAGTTGCTCTATGATTGATTTTATCCTTCTATATTCTGGTCGGAAATCATGCCCCCACTCGGAGATACAGTGCGCTTCGTCGATGGCTACAAAACTTATTTTAGCTTTTTTTAGAAAGGCTACATTTTCTTCTTTTGTCAACGATTCGGGTGCTACATAAAGGAGTTTCACTTCCCCATTGAGTACTTCTTTTTTCACCCTTGTCATCTCTCCTTTGGTGAGTGTAGAGTTGAGTACTTGGGCATTTACGCCTATAGCACTCAGTTGGTCTACTTGGTTTTTCATCAACGCTATAAGAGGCGAAATCACCACGGTTATACCGTCCAACATCAGTGCAGGCAACTGATAGCACATTGATTTTCCTGCGCCTGTTGGCATTATTACAAAGGTATTTTTCCCTGCCAATAGGTTCGTAATGACAGCTTCTTGAGTACCTCTAAAGGCTGAATACCCAAATACTTCTTTGAGTTTTGTTAACAACTCGACTTCGTTCTCGACTAACATTTTACTAGGTTTTATCTATATATCCTGAATCCTTATTATATTTGCCTTATGAAAAAAGCATTAAAAGTTTCGTAAATTGAAGATAGCAAAAAATATCTTATCTATTGCAAAAAATGTTCTTCAAAATGAAGCAGATGCAATAAAAAACTTACTTAATCATATTAATGAAGAGTTTGAGCAATGCGTAAGAGCTCTATTGGCCGTAAAAGGACGAATTATTGTGACAGGAGTGGGCAAAAGTGCCCTTATCGCCAATAAAATAGTAGCTACGCTAAACTCAACGGGCACACCAGCCCTCTTCATGCACGCCGCAGACGCCATACACGGAGATTTAGGAATGATTCAGAAAGACGACCTCGTCATCTGCTTGTCCAAAAGTGGTAATACCCCCGAAATAAAAGTACTTGTACCCCTTATAAAGCGCACAGGCTGTAAATTGGTCAGTTTGGTAGGCAACATGAATTCCTATCTTTCCGAACACTCTGATTTTGTTATCAACGTATCTGTGGATAAAGAAGCTTGTCCGCTCAACCTCACACCTACTACAAGCACCACCGCTGCACTCGTAATGGGAGACGCTATAGCCCTCTGTATGCTTGAGATGCGAGATTTTACGAGAGAAGACTTTGCAAAATACCATCCCGGAGGAACGCTCGGCAAGCAACTCTATTTAAAAGTGAGCGATATTTATCCACAAAATAGTATCCCCAAAGTGCACGAAACGGCAACAATAAAAGAGGTGATTGTCGAAATTTCATCTAAACGCCTAGGTGCTACGGCAGTAGTAGATAGTAAGGACGATTTGGTAGGCATTATTACCGACGGCGACCTTCGCAGAATGTTGAATAAGTACGAAAATAGTACAGGCCTGACCGCAAAAGACATCATGACTGCTGCTCCCAAAATGATTGAAAAAGAGGAATATGCAATGGAAGCACTAAAAATAATGCAAGAAAAAAACATCACCCAATTGGTCGTAACCGAAGGAAAAAAAATGAGAGGATTCATACATTTACATGACCTCATAAAAGAAGGTATAGTTTAAATTTTATTTTTTAAAAATCAGAATATGAATAAAAATAATTTTGTAGTAATAATGGCGGGTGGCATTGGCAGCCGTTTTTGGCCATTCAGCAGAACAAGTTACCCCAAACAATTTCATGATGTATTGGGTACTGGCAAAACAATGATTCAGCAAACGGCTGAGCGGTTTGAAAATATTTGTCCAAAAGAAAATATTTTTATTGTAACCAATTCCCAATATAAGGATTTAGTTAAAACTCAATTGCCCTATCTGACCGACGATCAAATACTTTGCGAACCCGTAGGCAGAAATACCGCTCCTTGTGCCGCTTATGCTTGCTATAAAATCTATAGAAAAAATCCAGAGGCAAATGTCGTAGTAGCGCCGTCAGATCATGTAATCATAAAAGAACAGGCATTTGAAAGTAGAATAAATTACGCACTCGAAGTCACCGCCAAAAGTGATGTGCTGCTTACGCTAGGTATCAAACCAAGCAGACCAGATACAGGCTACGGGTATATTCAATTTATTGAAGACCAAAATGAAATCAAAAAAGTAAAAATATTTACCGAAAAGCCGCCCCTCGATCTCGCTATAAAATTTGTAGAGAGTGGTGAGTTTCTTTGGAATGCGGGAATTTTCGTATGGAGTGCCGGTGCAGTTATAAAAGCATTTGAGAAACACCTCCCCGATATAGCAGAAATTTTTGCGGAAGGTAATCATAAGTATTGGTCTCCAGAGGAAACTACGTTCATCGAATCTGCTTACTCCCAATGCAAAAACGTATCCATAGACTATGGTATAATGGAAAAAGCCAACAATGTATTTGTCCTTCCTACTGATTTTGGATGGTCTGATATGGGCACATGGAAATCGCTGTATGAAATCTCTGAAAAGAATACTGAAGGAAATGCCGTTACCGGAAATACATTATTATACAATACCACCAATTGCATCATAAAAACCCCGTCCGACAAACTCGTAGTCATAGAAGGACTTGAAGACTATATTGTAGCAGAGTTTGATGGTGTTTTAATGATTTGTAACAAGAACAATGAGCAACGGGTAAAAGAATTTGTAGCCGATGCCAGAGCTCAGAAAGGCGAACGGTTTGTTTAAGGAAGTTTAAGGAAGTTTAAGGTTTAAAGTAGAAAGTAGAAAGTTTAAGGTTTAAGGTATGAAAAAAATGAAATTCTTATGTGCGCTTGTGGTTACTTCTTTTATT
>JAYSUZ010000031.1:0-11055 GCA_043718845.1 Cytophagales bacterium | reverse complement strand
CCATAAACGACTGTATACCTTTTGGGGCAGACAATGGATTCTTTTTGTAACGACCCGCAACAACAAGAAAAACGCTGATCAATAAAACGAAACTTATTAATAACGAAGCTATATTTTTTGTTATCGAAATATCATACAGATGAACCGCTTCGTTGACATGATGAATTTTGTCATGGTGAATAGTATAGTCGCCATATTTACCATCCAATACAGAAGCGTGACCAGTTGCGTCTACAAATTGATTAGAACAAAAAGAAACCAACCCTGTTTCGCTGCTATAAACAATAACTAGAAGTGGAATCGTAGCATGAAAATCGCCAACGGTGGTGAAATGCCATTCGTGAGAATCACCAATATGGTGCATAATCATCTCTCCGGCATTAAATTCTTTTTCAACAGCAGTAGTTGCCTCTTCGGAAGCATAAGAAAATTGCACTACTGAGAACAATAGAACAAGAATGGATAGGGTATATTTTTTAATCGCTTGCATCTGTTTTTTTCAAATCGGGTCGCAAGTTATGTATAAGAAAATAAATTTCAAACCAAGTGTATAATAAATACAGTATAATAAAATCGCACACAAATACAACTATTTGATTTTCAGTGTTTAATACTACAAAAAATAGAAAAATAGCTGCAAGAAAGAATCGAATGGTCATGGAGGTAAAATAGAAAATGTGAAATTGTGCAGCAGGACGGGAAATTCCTATTTGATTAATTCTTATTGCTATTAGAAAAGTACAAAAAAAGAAAAGTTGCATTTCCCATATCCTTGGATGAATAAGCGGAAGGGCTTTTATAAACTGCAACGCATAAAGTACTAGGCTAGTAACAGAAAATAACAAGAGGAGTTTGCGAAAATTCATTACAATTTGGTATTATTTAGTTAACGTTACAAAGATAGAAGAAAAGGGAATAAATTACCTTATTTCAATTTTATCCCCTAGAAATTTCGGCTCCACCCCAACTATAAAATCGAGTATTACTTTCACTCTTGCAAATTTCTCTCTTATATTCGTTTTAAATCCATACTTCATTGAAACATCTTTCGCATTGAACCCTATCGCATTTATATCTAACTCATTGGCAATATATAGAGCACGCTCGTTATGGAATTTTTGAGATATTACAGTCACCGTATCCTGTCCGAACACCTTCTTCAGTCTTACCATACTATCAAAAGTTCTGAACCCTGCATAATCAAGGAAAATTCGTGTTGAATCAATACCATTTTTAATCAACTCATTTCTCATATCCGATGGTTCATCATAGTTTTTACGACTATTATCTCCACTAATTATGATGTACTTTATTTTATTCGCTCTAAAAAGCGCTGTTGCAGCATCAATTCTATTGGCAAAATAACTATTTAAATACCCCCCTTTTAGAAATTTCGATGTACCGAGCAGCAAGCCTACTCTTCGCGCTGGAACAGTGGCAATAATCGAATAAGTTTTATTCTCAGAAGCTTCTAGCACAGATTTATTCGCAAACCACATAACACTATACGTAATACTAGATAAGGCTATAAGACCGAATAAAAGACGTTTAAAAATTTTCATTTTGATTCTATTTTTTACACTTAGACCCCTAATTTATTTCCTTTAAATATTTATCGGCCATTTTTTTAACCCATTCATTTTTATTCGTGTCCGCTATTTCTTGGATAATTTTTTTGCCGTCAATTCGAGTCTCCCCTTGCATCAGCTTTACGTATTCCCCAAAAAAGCTTAGAAAATAATAAAGATCTCTTCCTGAACGAGCGTTTATTTTACGTTTAAACCATTCATATTTGGTTAAATTTTTGGAATAAAGATAATAATCGGCAATACAAAATAGCAGGTCATTGTTATCACTACTTTCAAACGGTGCAATCTTTGCCTCTTTATCTGTAGCATCCGTTTTTAAATACGCACTAAGCGAAGCACTTACAATAGAATAAGGGCGTTCCTGCAATCCAAGCTCAAATACATACCCATATTTTTTACTATCGTAAGACGCTACTAATGCAATAGCCCTGGCTCGTACAGAAGGCTTCGAATCGCTAAGCGCCATTTTTTCTACTTTTTTAATTAATGTATCGATAGAGGGCGCTACATACCTAGAAAACTGCTCTAAAGCCATTTCACGGATTACCCAAAATTTATCTTCTAGTGTTTTTTGAAATAGTGCTACTTTTGCGGGTTCCGCAAAAGGATTATAATTGGGAACCGTTGCTTTTGGTGCAAACAATTTTTCAAACGCTGCGGCTCTAGCCCTATAGCGCTCCGAATGCTCGTATTGGAAAAACAGCTCGGCATCCGACTTGTCGTGAAATATTTTTCCAAGCAACTGAAACTCGGCATCCACCAATACATTCTGAGGAGTGCTGGAGATTGGCAAGCTAAACTCTTGTTTGTAGCTATCCATTACAATCGTATACCTTTTTTTATTCCCATTTTCCCATACATCCAATGCCATAGGGAGCCGGAAGACAGAAGACTTCAACGTGTCTTGCATTTGTTGGATAGAAATCTTCAATAGTCCTCCGCTGTACGCATGAGCAATTTTTAGTTCTGGATGGCCTGGACGAAGAAACCACTGGTTAAAAAACCAATTTAAATCTTCGCCTGTCACTTCTTCAAAAGCCAATCTCAAATCGTGTACTTCGGCTGTTTTGAATTGTTTTTTGGTGAGGTATAATTTTAAAGATTCAAAAAACGCCTCGTCTCCTACATAATTTCGGAGCATGTGCAAAATCCTTCCGCCCTTGTTATAACTATGACGATCAAACATATCTTCCTTATCTTTATAATGATAGCGAATGATGGGTTCTTGCTTACTTTCTGCTTCGTCAAAATACTCTTCTTCCTCTTTTACATCAAGAAAGTCCGCCTCATCTTTCCCATATTTATATTCCGACCATAAATACTCTGAATAGTTGGCGAACGATTCGTTAAGCGGTAAGTTGGACCAAGATTCGCACGTCACAAGGTCGCCAAACCAGTGGTGAAAAAGTTCGTGTGCGATGATGCCATCCCAATGCTCGTCTAAGAGCTGGCGGTCGTCGCATTGCAGACTTTCCATAAAAATTGTAGCGGTAGTATTCTCCATAGCACCCGATACAAAATCGCGTACCACTACTTGAGAATATTTATTCCAAGCATAGTTGTACCCTAATTTCGTAGAAAAAAATTCCATCATTTCTGGTGTATTGCCAAATATATTTTTGGCATATTTTTCATAGTTAGGCTCTACGTAGTAGTTCACTTCAATATCGCGCCAATGATCTTTGACTACTTTAAAATTTCCAATTGCCATCATAAAAAGATAAGGCGCATGTGGAAGGTCCATTTTCCAGTAGTCCGTTTTTGTGCTGTCCGATGCGGCTTTAGAATACATATATTCGCCATTAGAAAGCACCGTAAAATTTGTATCAACCGTAATAAACATTTCTTGCGTAGTCTTTTCATTTGGGCTATCGATGGTAGGAAACCAACAAGAACTGGACTCTGTTTCGCCTTGAGTCCACAACTGCTGTGGTTTATTTTTCAGAAGCCCTTCTGGATTTATAAAATACAATCCTCTATCGTCTGTAATGGCTAAGCTCCCTTGCTTTGTCAATTCGTTTGGTTTGGCTACGTAGTTTATTTTTATACTAAAAGTATCCGTACGTTGGTACATTTTAGGCAATTGAATTTTGATTACTTTTTTATCATAGAGATAAGTCAATTGTTTCTCGTCTTCCAAAAGTGTTATGCTAAGGATATCCATTCCTTTGGCATCCAATTCGAGGGTGTTTTGAGGATAAAAATACGGCTTGAACGACAGGGTAGCGATTCCGTTCACATATTGTTTCTTCCAATCAAAACTAACTTCCAACTTTGTATGAATCAAGTCGTTTTTCAATGTTCGAGAAGGATTATAGATTCCGTTCGCCATTTTTGGTTCACTTTTTCGCTTATTTGTCGCTTTACTGTTTTTTTGCGAATGCTTCGAGGTGCTACATGCACATATAAAAAGGAGAAATAATCCTAGATAAAGTATTTTTTTGGTTAATTTGAGGAACATATTTCGAAACTAAAATTTTAGCGA
This sequence comes from Cytophagales bacterium, assembly GCA_043718845.1. GTDB lineage: Bacteria > Bacteroidota > Bacteroidia > Cytophagales > Cytophagaceae > JANYCO01. Next base: position 6,981 of record JAYSUZ010000031.1, on the reverse strand, counting down.
TGTTAAATATAACAGTTAATAAAGGTAAAATAGTTGAATATAAGGAAGAAAACGGTAAAAAATTTATCGGCAATGCCGTTATAGAAGCTGACATTCAGGCGCTAGGTGGTGGACTGTACCATATTTTACACCTTGGAAAGTCTTACCGTGCAGAACTTATACCCCTTGATAATTCAAAAAAAATAAAAATAAAGCTAAATGGGAAAATAGCAATACTCGAGCTCAAAGACAACATTGATTTGGTGCTTGAAAGAATGGGCGTATCCAATAATGCGGCTTTAAAGGTACGAGAATTAAAAGCGCCTATGCCAGGCCTAGTCATAGACATAAAAATCAAAGAAGGCGATGAAGTAAAAATGGGAGATACGCTTCTCGTGCTCGAGGCGATGAAGATGGAAAATATTCTAAAAGCACCTTGCGATGGAGTGGTACAGCAAATTTTATCCAAAAAGGGTGATATTGTTGAAAAAAACAAGCTGTTAATAAAATTTAACCCCTAATATAGCGTGTTGCACTTTTTATAAATTGTATTTTTTGATAATTTGACGTAGGTTTGACAATTACTATTTTGTCGTTGAATTTTGACTATAACGTTACTATTTTCTTATGTATAAAGAGAAAATAGAATTCATGAGAAATCTAGCATTTGGAATCTAAAATTGTAAAAATGAAATATAAACGTATTCTTCTGAAATTAAGTGGCGAAGCCCTAATGGGTAATCAAAAATACGGTATTGATCCTGAAATTTTGGCGAAATACACACAAGAGATAATTCCTATTGTAGAAAAAGGCGTGCAATTGGCTATCGTAGTGGGTGGAGGAAACATATACCGTGGTATGCAAGCAGAAAGTATGGGTATAGACCGAGTACAGGGCGACTATATGGGAATGCTTGCAACCGTAATCAACAGCATGGCATTACAAAGCGCCTTAGAAAAAGGCGGACTGTATACCCGACTTATGTCAGGTATTAATTTGGAACAAGTGTGCGAACCTTTCATAAGAAGAAGGGCGGTAAGACACTTAGAAAAAGGCCGAGTAGTAATTTTTGGAGCCGGCACAGGAAATCCTTATTTCACAACAGATTCCGCAGCGAGCTTGAGAGCTATTGAAATTAACGCAGAAGCCGTTTTAAAAGGAACAAGAGTAGATGGAATATATTCTGCAGACCCTGAAAAAGACCCTACTGCAACTAAATTTTCAACACTTTCTTTTAAGGAAGTATACGAACGAAAATTAAATGTAATGGACATGACTGCCTTTACTTTATGCAAAGAAAACAACCTTCCGATTATTGTTTTCGACATGAATAAACCGGGCAATCTACTGAAAATAATAGAAGGTCAAGAGATTGGAACGTTAGTAACTAACTAGTAATTAATAAATAGCACTCCCTAAAACTGACGAACACTTAAAAAAATAAAAATAATGGAAGAGATAGAATTATACCTAGACGATGCAAAAGATTCCATGTTGAATGCACTTAAGCATACTGAACTAGAGCTCACAAAAATACGTGCCGGAAAGGCAACTCCAAATATGCTAGACGGTATTACCGTAGATTACTATGGCGTTCAATCCTATATCCAGAATGTATCTTCTATATCTACTCCTGACTCAAGAACACTCTCTGTAAAACCTTGGGAAAAAGGCATGATTACTACTATTGAAAAGGCTATACGGGATGCCAATATCGGCTATAATCCTCAAAATAATGGAGAATCTATTATCATCAACATCCCTCCAATGACGGAAGAGCGAAGACGCAATTTGGTAAAACAGGCAAAAACTGAAATGGAAAATGGAAAAGTACGAATACGTACAATCCGCAAAGAAACGAACGACGAACTTAAAAAACTCTTAAAAGATGGCATAGCAGAAGATGCTGTAAAAGCAGCAGAAGAAAAAGTTCAAGTACTCACAAACGAATATATTGCACTAATAGATCAAACACTTGCAAAAAAAGAAGCCGAGATTATGACAATCTAAATTCAATTATATTAGAAAAGCCCAATTAATTAGATTGTTAATTTTTCGCAACACAATTAAATTTCATACGTACAAGTGAATGTGTTTATACAAAAAAACACTCACTTGTCTTTCAACCACCAAACCTACTTTCTTCTTGAAATTAAAAACCCAAATATTAACACTTTTCATACTTACGAGTATTGCTTTGGTTGTCGTAACAGGCTATCTCTATTATGTTAACGTTCAAAATATACTGCTTGAACTAAATATTAATGAGCTAAAAGCTGTTTCAAAAGCAAAATCTGCAAGGGTAAATTCTATAGTGAAAAATAAAATCACAGAAATTGAAATACTCCGTCGTTCGCCAATAAAAGAAGAGCTGCACAAGTATTTGGCCAACGACAGCACAAGATCTTCAGCCCCTTTATACAATGCTATTATTCGCTCAAAAGAGGCTATAGAAGGCATTAACCGACTAATGATTTTGAACCTGAAAGGCGATGTAGTAATCTCGTCCAGTCCTACGCGAACATTAAAAACAAATTACCTCGACTATAAAGCAGTATCCTCTTTAACTAGCACATCAAATGCAGTAGTAGAATACAGACAAAACGAACACGAAGAATTAGTATTATGTTTAGCCGCATTTATAGATTCTTCCTATATATTGCTGATTGAAAACGATGTCAATACTATCGTTTCTGTTACCGAAGATTACACTGGGTTAGGCAATTCAGGAGAGACCTCTATTTTTAGGACAGACGACGACGGCAGCTTGGTGTACTTAACGCCTCTAAGGTTCTACAACAAACCTTTTCTGAAAGAAGTTACAACGCCCGAATTGGCAACTTTCCAGCAAGAGATAAAAAGAGGAACCGTTGTATTTTCAGACTTACTCGATTATAGAAATAAAAATGTATTTGCGTCTGTCAATTCAATCCATAAAACAGATTGGAAGATAATGACCAAAATGGACAAGAGTGAAACACTTATATATATGGAACGGTTACGTAAAATGGCAGTCATAGCGAGTGTATCTATTATTATTGCTGTCTCGTTACTTATCTATTTATTTGCTTACTTTTTTGTAAAGCCTATAAATGATTTGGCCTACACGGCCGAAGAAATAAGCCATGGAGACCTTACCAAGCGTGTTGAAATAAGGAATAAAAATGAATTGGGACAATTGGCTACGTCTTTCAATAAAATGACAGATAGCCTAGTGCTAACACAAAAAGATTTACAGCGAAAACTAAACGATTTAAACCGCTCAAATAATGCGCTCGACAAATTTGCACACGTAGTGTCTCATGACATTAAAACGCCAATAAATACCATTGAAGGGCTTGCTAATCTTTTACTATTAGAGCTGAAAGGAAAAATAGATCCCGAACAAATGGATCTTGTATTAAAAATCCAAAGTCAGACAAAAAAAACCAAAGAAATGGTAAAAGGAATTTTGGAAATGGCAGAATTGAAATCACAAAAAGGCATCTTAGAGCATGTTGATTTAAATGAAGTCGTTGACAATATTCGTTCGATGGTTACTTTGCCAACCCATATCAAATTAACAACACCAGAGCGGCTACCGATTCTTGTCATAGAAAAAGTATTAGTATACCAACTCTTTCAAAATTTAATAAGCAACGCTATTAAATACAACGACAAACCAGAAGGATTAATACAAATAGGAAGTTCAACAGAGAAAGGGTTCTGCGAATTTTACGTCTCCGACAACGGCGTTGGGATAGAGAAAGAGTACCACTCAAAAATATTCGACATATTCAATACAGGAAAAGCCGCCAAAGGCTACGATAGCACTGGCATTGGATTGTCTATTGTAAAGAATATAATCGAAGAAAAAGGAGGTTCTATTTGGGTAGAATCTATAAAAGGAGAAGGTGCTACATTTTATTTTACATTACCAAACAACCAACCTTAATTTTGGATACGAAACAAGATGAACTAAAGATCATAGAATCGGCCGATGGCTCGCATACTATCTTTCATTCAGGACTGAATGAAACGTACCATTCTGTAAATGGAGCGGTACAAGAGTCGGAGCATGTATTTATACAAGCGGGACTTGAACTCGTATTGCCAACGCCAAATGCCATCAAAATTTTTGAAGTAGGACTTGGCACTGCCCTTAATGCTTGGCTTAGCTACAAACACCTCTTAGGCACCGTCACAAAAATAATCTATCATAGTATTGAGCCTTATCCTCTCCCTGAATCTTTCTATACTCAACTAAACTATGCCAAGAATAGCTCCAATAAAGCGCTACAAGAGTTTTTTCTTTTACTTCACAATGCTCCTTGGGAGCAGGAAGTAGCATTGACACCTAATTTTATCTTTAAAAAAATAAAATTAAAACTGGAAGACTACCAGGTTTCTGATCAAGATTTCGATCTTGTTTATTTCGATGCTTTTGCCCCTAGCAAACAAGCAGAAGTATGGTCGTTGGAGAATATCCAAAAAGTATATGCCCTATTACGAAAAGGAGGCATCTTGACTACTTACTGCGCAAGTGGTCAATTCAAGCGAGACCTTAAAAACGCTGGATTTACTATTGAAACCTTACTCGGCCCACCTGGAAAAAAACAGATGACAAGAGCTGTAAAATAACCATTTTTAGGAATGCACAACGTTGAAGAAATTGTAATTTTATTATCTGTAATGGCAGCTCTTGCAGCCGTTGCTGAAAAATTTAAAATATCGTATCCAGTATTACTCGTTATTGTAGGTCTCGGAATTGGGCTTATTCCTGGGCTACCTTCCATAGAGCTTAATCCAGAAATTGTTTTTTTTATTTTTCTACCTCCTTTATTATACGCAGCAGCATGGCAAACTTCTTGGCACGACTTCAAAAAAATGAAACGTGCCATCAGCCTAATGGCTATAGGACTGGTGCTTTTTACCACTAGTATTGTAGCGGTGGTAGCCCATTATTTTATAGAAGGATTTACATGGCCTCTAGCCTTTCTTCTTGGTGCTATTATTTCTCCACCAGACGCAGTAGCTGCTACGACCGTAACAAAAGGGTTAAATGTGCCCAAACGAATACTCACTGTACTTGAAGGGGAAAGCCTAGTCAACGATGCTTCAGGCCTAATAGCCTTTCGCTATGCTGTAATAGCAGTTACTACCGGCAACTTTGTTTTTTGGGAAGCGAGTTTAAATTTCATACTTGTGGTTATTGGAGGCACAGCCGTTGGGCTTATTGTTGGTTTTCTATTTTTTTATATTCATAAAAAACTCACGACTTCCTCTTCCATAGATGTCATACTAACACTCCTTACGCCCTTCATCGCCTATATTGTAGCGGAGCGGCTTCATACTTCTGGTGTTTTGGCAGTAGTTGTGGCAGGACTATTTCTTACATTTCGGGCTTCAGAAATTTTTTCACACCAAACACGAATTCATGCAGGAGCTGTATGGGAAACGGTTGTATTTATTCTCAATGGAATTATTTTCATCCTTATAGGATTGCAATTACCTTCTATTTTAAAGGGAATCGGAACGCAACATTCGCTACCGGCGCTTATTGGATATGGGCTACTAATAGGCGTTGTAATAATGGCAGTGCGACTCTTATGGGTATACCCTGGCGCTTTTCTTCCTCGCATGTTGAGCAAAAAAATTCGTCAAAATGAGTCTAACCCTGGCTGGAAAGGCATTTTTATAACCGGCTGGACAGGAATGAGAGGCGTGGTCTCTTTGGCTGCCGCACTGGCACTCCCCACTACAATGGGCAACGGGCAACCTTTCCCTCAAAGAGATTTAATCCTAGTCATTACCTTTATCGTCATCATGTTTACCTTACTATTTCAGGGACTGACCTTGCCCTATATCATTAAAAAACTAAATATCCCCGTATCCAACCAAGAAGCAATAGAGGAGCAAGAAGCAAGAATAAAACTAGCCAGTGCTGTAATTGTCCATATCGAGGAAAACTTTGCGCTTGGCATCGTACACGACGATGTTTTAAATCAAGTGAAAAATAAATACGAATTGAAGATCAATCATCTTCATAGAAAAGTTCGAACGGAAGATACGACAAAGGACACAACTACTCTTTTTAGGCAATTACATGGCATGCAACGAGAATTGTTAAAAGTAGAACGCAGTGCCATTTTAGAAATGCACAAGAAAGGCGCTGTAAGTCAAGAAGTTCTACGGAAATTGGAATATGAATTAGACTTAGACGAGTCCAGATTACGCTTAGAAGAAAAAATGAGCTTTTCTTAGATATATAATCAAGAAAATTAATGTATCTTTGCATTCCCTAAAAGGAAAAATGTTTTCGTAGCTCAATTGGATAGAGCACCTCACTACGGATGAGGAGGTTTGGGGTTCGAATCCCTACGAGAACACTATTTTCATCTAACTACCTAACTACCAGTAAGTTTTACTGGTAGTTTTTTTTATTCCTATTCGTTATTAAAAGCTATGTTAAAACAACCCAAAACCGTAATGGAGTATTTAGAATACTTTCTTACAAGCCAAAACAGATTATTAAACAATGGACTCACCGCGGCTACTATTAGAACTTATGTATCTAGGGCTAAACACTTACGGGAGTTCTTTAGAATTAATAAAATAAACAATGCAAAGCCAAAGGATATTAACGTACATATCATAAGGGAGTACGAACTGTACCTTAAAGACAATCGTAAGCTATCTAATAACGTAGCCATGAAGTGTATCCACTTATTGGATAGACTGCTTCGTATGGCTATGGAAAACGGGGATATGGCATCCAATCCTAGCGATCTGTTCAACTACCACTACGATAGAGATATTGTAATTGTGTATCTGGAACGCACAGATCTGGAACGCATGAAGGGCATAAAACTTGGTTTCGGGCACCTTCAAACAATGAATATTTTCTTGTTCGGCTGCTATACGGGACTTTCCTTTTCAGATATCCAAGGTTTTGATTTTGAAAAAAATATAATCAAAGGTCCTGACCAGTCGGATTGGATCCATGTAAAAAGAAAAAAGAA